>JBOGSE010000831.1:0-4408 GCA_050694895.1 bacterium
TGAAATTCACCGACGGATGCTACTGTATCGCCAGCGCCGCGTGTGCCGCGCGGCTTGGCGCAGACGGCGCGTTCGCGTCTATGCGTCTGGCGCTTGGGGGCGTCGAGCCGGTGCCCTTACGGCTCACCCACGTAGAGACATTGGTTGCCGGCGCGCGGCCTACCGACCGCCTGCTCCATGAGGTCGCGGCGGTGGCGCAGCAAGCCGTGGCGCATCCCATTGATGACGTCATGGCGGACGGCGAGTACCGGCGCGCGATGGCGGGCGTGATAGCATGGCGGGCGCTGGCGCGAGCGGCAGAGCGGGCCGGCCGTGCACGCCGGGGAGAACACGACGAATGACAGTCACAGTTCGGTTGACCGTGAACGGGCAACCGCGGCAGGCAGAGGTTGATCCGCGCACGCCGCTCGTGCACGTGCTGCGCGACGCCTTCGAGCTCACCGGGACTCGCTACGGATGCCTCACCGGACACTGCGGCGCGTGCACCGTCCTGGTGAACGGCCGCGCGGCCAAGTCCTGCACCATTCTTGCGGCGAGCGCCGGTGGGGACGACGTGCTCACAATCGAGGGGCTGGCCCAGGGCGGGCAGCTCCACGCCATCCAGCAGGCCTTCTGGGATCACTTCGGATTCCAGTGCGGCTACTGCACGCCGGGGATGATCATGACGGCGCTCGAGCTCCTTGACGAGTCGCCTCAGCCCGGCGAGGAAGAGATCCGTGCCGGGATCTCGGGAAATCTCTGCAGGTGCACGGGCTATCAAAGCGTCGTCAGGGCGATCCGGGCGGCGGCGGAGGCGATGAAGCTGGCGGCAGGCGAGGGTCGGACGGGCGGATGAGGATCTGGTTCCAGAAGCACACAATTAAGGGGCGGCTGCCGGCCCTGGATGCCGCGTATGAGGCGCACGTCCGCAAGATCGCCGGACCCAAGACCCAGGTCGACTTTCACTCGCTACCGGACGAAACATATCAGGCGTCCCTTCCAGAGCGGTATGTCCGGTATGCGGCCGTCGAATCGCTCTTTGCATCATACTTTGCCCTCCAGGCCATACGGGCGGAACGTCAGGGCTATGACGCCTACGTCATCGGCACCAGCCAGGATCCGGGACTCGCCGACGCCCGGGCCTGGGTGGACATCCCCGTGCTCGGCTACGGCGAGACCGCTGCCCACGCTGCGGCCATGCTTGGACAGCGGTTCGCGTTCGTCGGATTCATCCCGGAGCTCGCCGAGCCGATCGCGGCCAACATGCGGCGGTACGGCCTGGCCGATCGTCTGGTGCCGTTCGTGCCGATCTCCGGCGGCCACGCCAGTCTCGAAGCGGCGCTCACAGGCTCGCCGGGCGCGCATCTCGACGCGTTCCGCCAAGCGGCCCGCACGGCTGCCGCCGCCGGTGCGGAGGTCATCATCCCCGGGGAAGGCCTGACGAACGAGGTGCTCTTTGCCGCCGGCGTGCGAGAGGTCGACGGCGTCGCCATCGTCGACGCCAACGGGCTGCTGATCAAGATGGCCGAGCTGTTTGTCGAGTGCCGCAGGAGCGGGGTGCTCTCCAGGCCGCAGGCGGGATACTACAACCGACGCCCCGGGCGCGAGCACATCGCGCACCTATTGAAGCTGTTTGCCCCCAGGGTATTCCCGGTGGACCAGATCAAATGACCAACAGAGAGAGTGGACGTACGCGCCCCAATGACTCTTGCTGCTAGCGGCTCAGAAACTGCTCGAGCTGTCGCACCGCACGACGCAAGAACCTGGGACCCCATGGCCGCACGGTAAGCGTCTCCCAGCCAAGGACCCAATTCACGAGGTCTACTATGCGTATCGCTTTGAAGGTGGCCAAGTTTTGCTCAAAGCCCTCTGGTAGGGGGCGCACACGCTGGTATCCTTCAAGAAACTTGGCTTGCATCGAGGCACTACGCTCCCGATAATCGTCAAGTTCTGTGAGCATGACAGCCATATCGAACATGTAGTATCCCCAACCGGCATCGTCAAAGTCGATGGCGGCGACCTGGCCGCGGTGAAACAGAAAGTTCGATGGGTGGAGGTCGGAGTGGATAAGGCCGAAGACTTGCTTGCCTTCCCCCAGCTGTTCTAGCTGCTGCAACAAACGTTCGGATACCGCCCGAAATATCGAAAGGTCACTCTCGGAGAACACACCAGGCCCCTTCCGCCACAGCATCGCTCTGTTCCCGAAGAGGCGGTTCCAGTCCCAGCGCGGCCGTACAAAGCCTTCGGGCGCTGACCACTGCGCCGAGTGCTGGTGCAACCTGGCCATGTACAATCCGCAGGCGAGAAGATCCACCGGGCGCAGGCGGGAGATCTTGCGCCGTCCCGGTACCCAACGGAGGAGGACGCAGCGCCGTGGCTCAGGTACACCCTCCGCCAACACTTCGATCCAGAGTGAGCCATCTCGTGCCGGCACGGGCTCGGGCACAATCAGGTGTGCTTCGCGCCTCAGGGCTTCGAGCCACACGAACTCGGACCGAATCTCCTCATTGCTATGACGCGCCAAGTTGTGGATTCTGAGGAGAAATCGCCCGTGCGCCTGCGCGTCAACCCGGAAGAGTGTGTTGTTAATCTGTCGGAGAAAGGTGAGCCGGGCTCCCCGGAGGTCGTAGCGTTCGATGGCTTCCGCAGCCAGTCGTCTGAGGCGCTGCAGCTTTCCCGCGGCCGTCAATTGCTCGTATGGTTTCATGTCGCCTGGCGAGATCGGGTTGCCCGTCCCTTTACCCGGACAGCCCCGGGCGCAGCGTATAGGTCCAGGCCTCCGCATTGAGGATTGCTTCGCCCCGTTGGTTTCTCACTTCGAATTTCAACTGACAGACGGGCTTGTCGGGTTTGAGGCTCATGACCTCAACGTGCGCGGTCAGCGTATCGCCCACATACGCGGGTGCCAGATAGGTCAGCGTCTGGCTCATGAAGACCGTCCCTGGACCAGGTATATCCATGGCCACCAGTGCATTGAGCATCCCCGCGGTGATACCGCCCTGGGCCACCCGGCGGCCGAATCGCGTGCCCGCGGCGAATGCGTCGTCGAAGTGCAACGGGTTGTAGTCACCGGTGATCTCGGCGTACGCGCGGAGGTCGGCGTCCGTGATGGTTTTGGTTCGCGTCGCGGATTGGCCGACTCGCAACTGCAACGGACCAACAACAGTGGATTCACTCATCGAGCTTCCTCCCATGCATCAGCACCCGGCGGCTCCGTGGTCGTTCCAGACGTACTGGTTATTAGACCGTCCGTACGATGAAACCCACACGTCACGGGCAATCGAGACGAGGTTGCCCTTTCATCCTGTGCCTTCCGATCCTCGCATCACGGCGAGTAAACCGCCTCCCACAATAGGTGCATTGGACCACGTAGCGCGGTCCTAGATGGGTTGTCCGCCCTCGCCTACGCCTACCCCCGACGAGTCACGGCTGACGCCGGACTGGCGGAGCATTAATTACCCCGCTGGGCCAAAACTCTACCGCGTAGATAGGTTTGAACGGTTCAGTTGTCACCCGGACACTCTGGATTCGGTCGACACGGTAGGACCGTGGTTCCCTGTTATCCCTGCGGACTGCGTAGAGAAGTAAGTGGTCGTCTTTGGTGCGCCTGAGGGAGTAGGGCTCAACCCTGCGCACCGACCCTTGGTAGCCGAGATCGATGCAAAGACGGTTTGCCGCGGCAAAGCGGACCGTTTCCAAGGGAACCCCGACGTTCCACGCCCACACGGTGGGCGGAGGAGCCCACGCGGGCTCATGTTCTTCTACAAGAGGAAATGCTGGTAGAGGCGGAGCCGCAACCCTTCTGCCCTCCAGCCACAGAAATAGCTCGGGGAGTTCTGTGAGGAATGTCTCTAATGGTGGCAACTCGGGAAGCTGATGACCAAGCATATTCTTCCATTCGGACTCGAGTTCTGCTCTTCGCGGGGATGTTTCGATCGTCGCGAAGGTCGGGACAGGGATCCCTTTGTAGCGGCACTTCCGCTCCAAAGTTTCCTTGACTACCTTCGGGGCGGGACGGAGATCCGAACGGCGAAACATGCTCACGACATCGTAAAGATCACGCGGGAGGAAGCGCTCAGCGAGAGCTCTCAGCTTCTCGCCGAAGATCTCCTGGAGACCGTAGGACATGATCTGCGGTGGTCCTGGGAGCCAATCGCTGTAGGGGTGGGAGATCTGGCGGAGCACGGGATCGTGCACGAGGATCTCGTCGGCCGTCAAATCGATCTTGAGCCTCGGAAGGTCACCCCCTGGGCGCCGCGGCCCACGGTAAGGAACGCGTCCCTCAACAGACGTAGTTCCCCTCCTAGCAGGATGCTGAAAAACTCTCTACATGTAGTGGCTTCACAATTCGTGCCTCTTCCTTTAGAGTCGCATCAAGACGTCGCACGATTCGCACCTCTCGAAGGAGCAGACGACGATGCGTGGAGAC
>JBOGSE010000832.1:0-10246 GCA_050694895.1 bacterium
GGGTAGGCTTCTTTCATCGTCACGGCGTCGGCGTCCGTCATGCCCTTTGAAGCGACTTCGATGTTCTGCGCCGTCCGCGGATCGGCATTCCCATGAAGCTCCACGTAGAGGGCCGAGCGTTCGCCACCAAGGGCGGCGCGAACCAGGCGCACGTACGCGTCGTACGTGGCCCGCGCGCGATCGGTTGCCGGTTCATTGGGGCACGTCATGCTCCCGCCCTCGGTCGGACGGTTGACGTTGATCCGCATACTGCCTGCCATGGAGCCCCGGAAGACCACGTACCCGGTGCCCAATGCCCTCGCGACCGAGATGGCGAGCGGCGCTGTGTTGAAATCGGCGGTTCCGTGCGGTGCGGTGATCAGGACTCCGCCCGCTGCCGCCAGGTACTCGAACTCCCCCTGTGGATCTTGAACGCGCTCCTGGGCACCCGCTGAGACCGCGAACGCAATCGCGGGCAGCAGGACGAGCGTTCTCAACAGCCGATATCGCTTCACCTTAGTGCAGTTTGGAGGGAACGTGTCCCACTCCTCTGAGGCAGTTCAGGTTGACAAGGCCATCGGAGGTCCCTAAGATGGCGTTGAACTTCGGCGACGACGAGGACGAGTACGTCGCGCGCTCGATCCGAGAGAGGCGGGGCCGCGGGTGAACGCCCACGGGCTGCAATCCCTGCCGGTCGAAGCGACGGAACACCACCTCCGAGCCGCGGACGAAGGGCGATTGGAGCACCGATCGCCGCCTAAGCCGCCGGGTGCGCCCGGGATCGCGCGGAGAAGCGTTTCGCTAGAGGCGCTCCGTTGCGCCGCTATGCGAAACGAAATGGAGGGTGGAACCGCGGATGCCCGCCCCTCTCGGGGGCGGGTTTGCTGTTTGTTTGGGGGCGAGAGGGATGGCGCAGACACTGGTAGTTCTGCCTGATGGGTCGCAGCGTGACGTGTCCCCCGGGCGTTCGGCCCGGGCGGTCGCGGAGTCGCTGGGGCTGCGTGAAGTCATCGGGGTGCTCATCGATGGTCGCCCGCGCGACCTGTCGACACCGGTCGAAGCCGGCGCGCGCGTCGGGTTTGTCACCTTCAACGAGCCCGGCGGCCGTGAGGTGTACTGGCACTCCACGGCACACCTGATGGCCCAGGCGGTCAAGGAGCTCTTTCCCGAGGCACGCCTCGCCATCGGTCCTCCCATCGAGGACGGGTTCTACTACGACTTCGACATCGGCCGGCCGTTCAACCCCGAGGACCTGGAGCGTATTGAGGCGAGGATGCGGGAGTTCGCGGCGGCCGACCAGCCGATCGAACGCATCGAGGTGCCGCGCGATGAGCTCCGACGGCAGCTGGCTGAGCAGGGGGAGGTCTACAAGCTGGAGCTTCTCGAGGAGATTCCCGACGAGCGGGTGAGCGTTTACCGGCAGGATGGCTTCGCGGACATGTGTCGCGGACCGCACCTGCCCAGCACGGGGCTCATCCACGCGATCAAACTGCTCTCGACGTCGGGGGCCTACTGGCGGGGGGACGAGCATCATCCGATGCTCCAGCGCATCTATGGCGTCTCCTATCCCGCGCAGGAGCAATTGGACGCCCATCTTCAGCGTCTCGAAGAAGCCCGGCGCCGGGATCACCGGCGCATCGGCAAGGAGCTGAACCTCTTTCACATCGCTCCCGAGGTCGGGCAGGGCCTGCCGCTCTGGCTGCCCAAGGGTGCCACGATCCGCCGCATCATCGAACGATACATTATCGATCTCGAGGTGGCCTCGGGGTATCAGCACGTCTACAGTCAGGAGCTTGCCTCCTCGGCACTGTACAAACGCTCGGGCCACTGGGACCACTACCGCGAGAACATGTACCCGCCCATGAAAGTGGAAAACGAAGAGCTCGTGCTGCGGCCGATGAATTGTCCGCATCACATCATGATCTACATGCATGAGCAGCGTTCGTACCGCGACCTGCCGGTGCGTATCGCCGAACTGGGCAAGGTCTTCCGCTACGAGCGGTCCGGTGTGCTCGCGGGGCTGTCGCGCGTGCGCGGGATGTCGATGAACGACGGGCACATCTTCACACGACCCGATCAGATCAAGGATGAGATCGTCGGTGTGATGCGGTTGATCCGGCGAGTGTATGCTGATTTTCAGATCATGTCGGAATGGTACCGGTTGTCGCTGCGCGATCCGGACGATCGGGAGCATTTCATTCAGAACGACACACTGTGGAACCTGGCCGAAGGCGTGCTGCGGGAAGCCCTGGTGGACATGGGCGTCGCGTTCCGCGAGGCGGTCGGCGAGGCAACGTTTTACGGGCCCAAGATCGATGTGCAGGTGCCTACGGCTGCGGGGAAGGACGAGACGATTTCGACGATCCAGCTCGACTTCTTGCTGCCGGAGCGGTTTGACCTGGAATACGTCGGTGAAGATGGCGCGCGCCACCGGCCGGTCATGATCCACCGTGCGATCACGAGTACGATGGAGCGGTGGGTCGCGTTCCTGATCGAGATGTACGAGGGCCGATTCCCGCTGTGGCTCGCCCCTGAACAGGTCCGCATCCTGCCCATCGCGGACCGCCATGCGGGCTATGCCGCTACGGTACTCGAGCGGCTCAGCCAAGCAGAGATTCGTGCCGCTATCGACGGATCGAACGATCGGATCGGCTACAAGATCCGCCAGGCCCAAGTCGAGCACGTGCCATACATGGCCGTGGTGGGCGACAAGGAGTCCGCCGGGGCCGCGGTCGCGGTGCGCAGTCGCTCGGCGGGCGACCTGGGGCCGATGCCGCTCGACACATTCATCACGCGCCTTCGAGACGAGCTGGCTGCCAAGACGTAACTCCTGAAACCGCGGCGCACCGGGCCGATGCTCTTTCGTGAGACGGCCCGTGAGTATCGCGCGCGCAGACGTTTCCCCCGCGCACGGCCGACCGGCGCAGACGCCTCCGGCGCACGGGCCACCCGTGCGCATCCCACCGATCGTCGCCATCACCATAGCCTTTGCGGGCGGCATCGCCCTCGCAGGACGTGCGCCTCTGCCACCGGCGGCCTCGTGGCTCATCGCCGCAATGTACGCGGCGTGGCTGCTCTCCCTGTTCGCACGGATGGCGCGGCTGAGCGCTCTCCTTGCGCTCCTTAGCTTCCTCGGGCTGGGGTTTGCGCACGCTGCCATGCATGCCGAACGTGAGCCCCAGTGGCCTGCGGCGGCCGATGGCCGCACGATCACCGCCCGAGGGATTGTCCATGCCGCGCCTGAGGGTACAGCGGATGGGTGGCGGGCCGTGCTGCGTCTGCAGGCTGCGTTCGTTGGCGAGCGCGAGCCGCGACGCAGTCCGCGGTCCCGCCGGCGTCCGCCAGGCGTGGGAACGCGCGATGCGTCAGAGGGCTCTCTGCGCCCACTCGAGGGTCTGGTGCGCATCAGTGGCCGCCATCAGCCTCCCGGTGTGCATGTTGGCGACGAGGTCTTGATCCGCGGGCGATTTCGCGCAGGACGACCCGCTGGGAACCCCGGCGAGCGCTCCGAGCGTGACGCGCTTCGGCGGCGCGGGCTGCTTGGTGTGATCGCGACCGGACGAGCCGGCGGAGTCACCGTTTTGCGCCGAGGCAGATGGTCCGTGCGCGGGGCGATTGGCACGGCGCGTGCTCGCGCGGTCGATGCCATCGTCCGCGCGCTGCCCGCGCCGCACGGCGGACTGATGCTCAGTCTCCTTCTTGGGATCGATGCGTACCTGCCGGCCGAGGTGTATCAGCAGTTCTCGCGCGCCGGTCTCCTGCACCTGATGGTGGTCTCCGGCGCGCAGGTGGCGATCGTCGCGGGGGCGCTTGCCGCGGCCGTGCGGGTGACGCGGTTGCCGGTCTGGCCCTCCGCGACGGTCCTCGGCGCCGGGGTGGCCGCATTCGCGGCCATGGTGGGGTGGGCCCCATCGGTGGGGCGGGCGTTGATCATGACGGCCATTGCCGTGGCGGGAACGCTGGTGGGCCGCGATCGCGATCGCGCCGCGACGCTGGCCACCGCAGCGCTGGTGCTGCTCGCCATCCATCCTCCGGTCCTGTTCGACATTGGCTTTCAGCTCTCGTTTGCGGCGACGTGGGGCCTGCTTTTCCTTGCGCCCGCCCTGCAGCAGCGGTGTGCACGGCTGGGCCCCAGGCTGTCGGCCGCCCTCGGCGTCACGCTCGGCGCGCAGGCGGCCGTCGTCCCGCTGCTGATGGTACACTTCCAGACGATACCTCTCGCGGGACTCGTCGCCAATCTTCTCGCGCTCCCGATCGTGGCCGTGCTCGTCCCGGCGGGCTTCGCGCTCATCCCGGTGTTGATCGCCGCACCCGCGCTGGGCGGAGCACTCCTGACCGTGCTTCGGCCCGGGCTGTTGGCGCTGCTGTGGATAGGCGCGCGCTTCGGGGATCTGTCGTGGGCAACGCTGTCCACGCCGCCGGTCGGCGCGTCCATGGCCATTGCCTTGTATGCAATCCTCGGGACCGCCCTCGCGATCGGGGCAGGGTCGTGGCGGCCCTCAGGTGGCCAGCGAGCGGGCGCCGCGTCGGCCGCGATCCTCGCGATCACGATTTGGTATGCGACGGCGAGCGCCGCACCATCGGTCCTCACGGTCACGGTACTCGATGTGGGACAGGGTGAGGCGATTCTCATTCAGAGTCTGTCGGGACGGAGCGCGCTCGTCGACGGTGGTGGCGAGCTGTACGCTGAGCGCACCGGCTGGGATGTCGGACGCATGCGCGTCGTGCCGGCCCTGCGCCGCGCCGGCGTTCGTCGGCTCGACGTCGTGTTGCTCTCGCACCCTCATGAAGACCATGTTGGAGGACTGCCCGCGGTGGTGGAGAACTTCCCGGTCGGATTGGTCCTTGATCCCGGCGTGCCGCATCCTGCCCCTTCGTACGTGCGCTTTCTTCGCCTGATCGAGGCCAGAAAGATCCCATACCGTCAGGCACGGGAAGGTCTCCAGGTCGATCTTGGCGCTGGAGCGCGGCTGGCCATCCTGCATCCCACCGGAACGGCGGATTCGCCGCTTGCCCTCGACGGTGATCCGGTGCACGCGCGCGGCGTCGTCGCCCGACTGACATACGGGCGGACCGCGATGCTCCTGACCGGCGACGTTGAAGCGCCGGTCGAACGCCTGCTGATGGAGCGCGGCGCCCCGCTCACCAGTCAGGTGCTGAAGGTCGGCCACCACGGCAGCAAGACATCCACATCACCCGAGTTTGTCGCGCGGGTGCAGCCCAAGGTCGCGGTCATCTCGCTCGGCGCCGATAATGCCTTTGGTCATCCGCACCCGATGACGCTCGGCGTCCTGGCGGCAGCAGGCGCGGCAGTCTACCGCACCGACCGAGACGGCGCGGTGCGCATCACAAGCGATGGGACCACGCTGCGTGTGTCGACCGTGCGCGGCGGAGTCGATGCGCGGGTTCGTTGACCGGCTGGAAGACGGCGTCGCCGTCGTGCTACTCGACGGTGGCGGCCGTGCTTACCTCAATGCTTCCGTCCTGCCCGCCGGGATTGCGGCTGGCAGCCTCGTCGAGGTCACCATCACAGGGGTAGATGCACCGGCCGATGCCGCGTCGGTCGAAGAGATCGCCGCGTTGATCGAACGGCTGCGCTCGGGCGAGCACCGCCATGGCTAGTTCACCGACGCTCATTGTGGGTGAAGAAGACTACATTGCCGAGGAGGCGCTCGCGCGCCTGATCGAAAAGGCGCTGCCCCTGGAAGATCGTGCTTTGAATCTGGACGTGCTCGACGCCGCGGGACCGATCGGCGAGCTGCTGACGCGGCTTGATACCGCGCCGTTCTTTGGTCCCAGCCGTGTAGTCGTGATCCGCCGGCTTGAGGCGATGCGGGATGCTGATCAAGACGCGCTGAGTGCGTATCTGGAGCGCGGTGACAGCCCCACGGTGGGCCTGTATGTCGCGCGTGAACTCGACCGGCGCCGGCGTCTCTTCCAGACCTTCAGACGTGTGGCGACGATCGTCGAGTGCCGGCCCCTCGCGCCGCGCGACCTCCCGGCGTGGGTGCACAAGCGGATCACGGCCGCGGGCAAACGCGCCGCCCCGGGTGCCGCGGAGAGCCTGGTTGCGCTGGCGGGAGGCAGCCTTCGCGACCTCGATCACGAGGTCGAGAAGGTCACGGCCTACGTCGGCGATCGGCCACAGGTCACGCGCGCCGATGTCGAGGTGATCGCCAGCCGCCTGGGCGAGGCGTCGATCTTCACGCTGGCCGACGCCGTCGGCGGGGGCGATGTCGCCCGGGCCCTTGGGGCACTGCATGACAATTTGTCGACCCACGAGCCGCTGCAGGTGCTTTTCATGATCGCGCGGCAGTTCCGGCTCATCCTGCGCGCGCGGGCCCTCGCGAGGTCGTTGAGTGGTGGGGACGCGGCCCTCGCCGACCGGCTGGGCGTGCATCCATTCGTGGCCCGCAAGGTTACCGAACAGGCGCGTGGATATCGCGCCGATCAGTTTCCCGACATCTTTGCCGCGCTAGAAGGTGCCGACCGGGCGATCAAGACAGGAAGTGCCCCGCGCCTCGTGCTCGAGACCCTCATTGTTCAGTTGTGTGGGATGAACCGGCGCGCGGCGGTGCCGCACTGACCGTGTCGCGTCTACGACGGCCGCCGCTACGGAGTGGACCTCGCGCCGCGCATCAGGCGGGACTTCCTGCGTGCCGCGGCGTTGGGGTGGATCACGCCACGGGCCGCGGCTTTGTCGAGCGCGGCCTGGGCTTCGGCGAGCAGATCCGGACTGGAAGACGCGCCGCGCATCAAGGTCTTGAGCCGGGATCGCACACCGGTGTTGGCCACGCGCCGTTTTGCCGACCGACGCAGATCTTTCAGACCCGACGTAATGCGCTTGGCCACGATCGCGCCCCCCGGCGCCGACACCGGTGTGGTGCGGCGACCTCGCGGCATTTTAGCACGTCGGGCAGGGCCTCACAAGGCGGCCGGTGAGCTCGCCCGGCCGCCTGGCCAGGACCGCCGGCCTGCTCGCCGCCGCCACCATCGCAAGCCGGGCGCTGGGCCTTGTCCGCGAGATCGTCGTCGCGGCGCTGTTCGGCGCATCCGACGCCAAAGCCGCGTATGTCATCGGCTACTATCTGCCCTTCTTCTTCCAGCGGCTGCTGCTCGGCGGCACGCTGAGCATCGTGCTGATTCCGACGCTCGCGGAGGTCCTCGCCCGGGGTGACGAAGCCGAGCTGCGGCGCGTCACCACGAATCTGTTCACCGCGGTGCTCGCCGTTGGCCTCGCGATGGTCCTCGTGGGTGAGGTGGTTGCCCCGCTGCTCGTCCCGCTTGCCGCGCCCGGGTTTGTGGCCAACCGGGCGCAGCTCGATCTCACCGTCTTCCTGACACGGATCAACTTCCTGGCGATGTTCTTCCTGGCGCTCTCGGTGTTTGCGACGGCGTATCTCCACGCCCTCAAGCAGTTCACGCCCCCCGCGGTTGCGCCGCTGGTCTTCAACGTGGTCACCATCGCGGGCACGCTGTGGTTGGGGCCGCGAACGGGCATTATCGGGCTCGCCATCGCCTGGGTGGCGGGCACCGCTGCGCAGTTCCTCGTGCAGGCCCCGGCACTGCGCGCAGCGGGTTTTCGGTATCGCCTGGCGATGGACTGGACGCACCCGGCCATGCGCACGGTGCGGCGGCTGGCCGTGCCCGCTATGCTCGGCCTGGCGATTTTGGAGATCAATTCGTACGTCGGCCGATTCTTTGCGTCACTCCTCCCGGCATCGCCGGGGGTGAACGCCGTGGCCGCGCTCGACTACGCCTACGAAATGGTGCAGGCTCCGATCGGCATCCTGGCGATCTCGGTCGCGACCGTCCTGTTCCCCGGCATGAGCGAGCGTGCCGCCGCCGGCGATCGTGCCGCGCTTCGACAGACCGCGTCTCTGGGCGTGCGGAGCGTCTTGTTCCTCATGGTCCCGATCTCCGCCGTGCTCGTGGTGTTCGCGGAACCGGTCATCCGTCTGGTGTTTCAACGTGGAGAGTTTGGCCCGGCGGCCACGACCACGGTCGCGGCGTGCCTGGCCGCGTACGCGCTTGGCCTGGTCCCGATGGCCGCGTACTACGTCGTCACCCGCACGTTCTACGCGCTTCACAACATGCGTACGCCGGTGACCATCGGCGGCGTCATGGTCGTGCTGAACGCGGCCCTCGCCTACACGTTGATGCGGGCGCTTGGGGTCTTTGGGATCGCGCTCGCATCGGCCGCCGTTGCATTCGTCAACGTCGGCCTGCTGCTCGCCATCCTGCATCGCACGCTTGGCCCGATCGATGGCGCCCGCATCGCGGGCTCGGCCCTGCGCACGGTCCTGGCGACCGTCTTCGCCGTAGGCGTGGCATGGTGGGTGATGCGCCTAGGCGTGTGGAGTTTGGGGCAAGGCAGCCTGCAGGAAGCGGCGCGTCTGGGCGCCGGACTGGCATCCGCCGCCCTCCTCTATCTGGGTGCCTGTCTGGCGCTGCGCGTGGACGAAGTGCGCCTGCTGCGCGATATCGCGCGCCGTTCGCCGGTGGGAGGACCGCAGGAGGTTCCTTGACACTTCAAAATGCGCGATGCTACGCTGGGTGCGGTTGTTAGCACTCTCACTCGCTGAGTGCTAAAGGGCGACGGGCCATGGTCCAGCTCGACGAGCGCAAGCGCGCGGTGCTGTACGTTGTGGTCGAAGCATATATCCGCTCGGCCGAACCGGTTGGGTCCGAGCATGCCGCCGTGCGCGAGCAGGTCAGGGTGAGCCCCGCGACCATCCGGAACACGATGGCCGCGCTTGAAGAGATCGGTCTGCTCAGCCACCCACACACATCCGCGGGACGAGTTCCCACCGATGCGGGATACAGACAGTACGTGGATATGCTTCCCCGAACCGAGCCGCTCCCAGGGGCGGACCGGCAGGCGATTCGCCGTCGCCTTGAAGGGTCGGCCGCGGAGCCGTCCGGTGCGGCGCACCAGGCGGCACGCGCTCTGGCATCGGTGACGCAATACCCGTCCGTCGTCGCCGCACCCGGGCTGCGAGATCAGACATTTCGCTCGCTCCATCTCGTCCCGCTTGGGCCACAGCGCGCGCTCGCCGTGATCGCCACCACCTCGGGCGGCCTCCAGGGGTGCCCGATCGAGTTGCCCGACGGGGTAGAGGCCGACACGCTCGAGCGGCTGTCGCGGACAATCTCGGAGAATCTCCAGGGTTGCCGCATTGCCGAGCTGACCCATCGTCGGCTCGAGCAGGCGATCGGGGAAGCCTCATGGCAGCACCGGCTGTTCGAACACATCGAGGCCTGGCTGCGCCGTGAGGGAGCCAGGGGCACGCGCACACGGATCCGGGTCGAAGGCGCAAGCCATCTGCTCCGCGAGCCCGAGTTTCGAAGCCCTGAAGCGGCGACGCAACTCCTTGAGGTCCTTGAGGAGGAATCGGTCCTGGCCGACGCGCTGACGGCCATGCCGGAGCAAGGAGTGCGAATTTCCATCGGTACGGAAAACCATCACGAGGAGTTGCGCACCTACAGTCTGGTCATGGCGGCGTATCGGGCAGGCAGTCAGCCGGCCGGCACGGTGGGCATTGTTGGCCCCACCAGGATGCGGTATCGTCAGGCAATGACCGCGGTGCGCTACGTGGCGGACCGGCTGAGCGAGGCGCTCGAGGCGCTTGACTAGCCCGGCCGCCGCCTTTCCGCTCTATCCCACCCGACGATGAGCGACCATGGCGTCACGCGATCTGTATGACATCCTCGGCGTCGATCGCCGGGCTTCGCAGGAGGAGATCAAGCAGGCCTATCGGCGGCTGGCGCGCGAGGCCCATCCCGACGTGCGGCGGGACGATCCCCATGCGACCGACCGATTCAAGGAGATCAACGAAGCCTACACCGTCCTCAGCGATCCCGCCACGCGCACCAAGTACGATCGCTACGGCGAAGTCGGCGGTGATGTGGGACCGTTCGGGCGCGATGCCAGTCCATTTGGCGATCTGTTCGATCTGTTCTTTGGCGGGCGGGGCGGTGTTCGGACTGCCGAACGTGAAGCCCCGGCGCGTGGGGCGGACCTGCGCTACGATCTCCAGATCACACTTGAGGAAGTGTCCACCGGCGTCGAGAAGCGCATCAGCCTCCAGCGCCTTGAGACCTGCCCATCGTGCTTCGGGACAGGGGCGGAGCGCGGATCGAGCCCACAGCGTTGTCCTTCCTGCAATGGAACAGGCGAGGTCCGTCACGCCGCGCGCACGGTTTTCGGCCACATCACGCAGATCGCGACGTGTCCTCAGTGCCGCGGGACCGGGACCTTCATCGC
>JBOGSE010000833.1:0-1279 GCA_050694895.1 bacterium
GTCCAGGAGTTCGGTGTCGCCCAGACGATTAAGGTGGCGACACCGGAGGCCGTGGAATTCACGCAGCGGGAGATCCCGGCGCGCTTCTATCCGGAGAAGGGCCACGCGCGCGAGTCCTGGCGCAGCCTGTTCTATGCCAACCTCGTCAAGGATTTCGCCGACGAGATTCTTGACGGCGGCTCGCGCAACCAGGGGAATTTCGAAGACGGCGCCCGGGTCCAAGAGGTCATCAATGCGGTCGAGCGGTCGTTCCACGAACGCCGCTGGGTCGACCTTCCCCTCGAACGGGAGACTATCGCCGGCCGGTCACGGTCTCCCAGGCATCCTTGACGGCATCCTTTACCCGCGACCTGGAGTCGCAGAGCGAACACACCCCTAGGCCGTGGATCCTCTAGGCACGGCAACGCAGGCTCCGGCGCTGACCGGCGCGCTCGACGCGTTCTTCTCCTGGTACTATCGCACCTACCCTGTCAACGCCACGTTCATCGGCGTCCACGCATACGACGGCCGGCTTCCCGATTACTCAGAACACGGAGCCGGTGATGCGCTGGCCGGGGTCGAGGCGCTGCGGGCACGCTTTCGCGCCCTCGCGCTCGAACCACTCACCGCCGCCGAAGCCCTGGATCGGCGCCTCGTTGAAGGGATGCTGGACATCTACCGCTGGGAGCTCACCTCCTACCACTTTCATCGTGCAAATCCCAGCCTCTATACAGGAGAGGCCGTCTTTGGCGTACTTGGCCTTTTCCTCCGGGCGTTCGCGCCGCTGCAGACGCGCACCGATGCGGCTGTCGAGCGCATGCGATCCATCCCGGCGCTCCTCGAGCAGGGCCGCAAGACTCTCGGTCGGGCGCCCCGCGCATGGATCGAGCGGGCGATCCGGGACTGCACCGGTGCCCGCGCATTCTTTGAGCGAGGGGTCGAGATCCTGATCCGAGACGAGGGCATCCAAGACCCGGGGTTCCGCCCGGCCGCGGCCGTGGCCGCACAGGCCTTCCGTGAGTTCCAGATACGCCTGGAGACCAGCCTGCGTGCCGATGCCCCTAACACGTACGCCTGTGGCGGTGAGGCCTTCGACCTGCTGCTTCACCGCGGGCACTTTCTGGATTGGGACACGCCGGTGCTGCGCGCCCTGGCGCAGGAGCGCATGCGCAGCGCGGAAGCAGACCTGCGGGCGCGTGCCGCGGAGGCCAGCGCCACGTCCTGGCGCGAGGCCCTGACGGAGCTTGCCGGCCGTCATCCAGCCGTCGAGCAGTACTATGCCAGGTATACGGACGTGTGG
>JBOGSE010000834.1:0-12528 GCA_050694895.1 bacterium
CTGGTTCCGGAGCTCGGCCCCGTGCGCTTCGCAGGGCTGACGGAGGCAGGGATCGAGCTCTGGGAACAGGGCCAGATGCGGGTCCCGGTTGCCGGGAACTTTCTCATGGGAGATCTCAACCGGGATCGCAAGCCGGATTGCGCCATCCTGCTGGAGGCATCCACGGGTAATACCGTCGACGTCTACATCGTGCTTGCCAGTCCAACCACGCGGGGATGGACGCGCCTGTTCCTTCAGCGTCTAGATGGACCGGCGGGCATGCGATGGGACGAACGCCGCCAGGCCATCGAGATCGATACGGGTGTGCGGAGGCGGGTGACTTCGCCGGCCACAATGCGATCGGAAGGTGGGCGCACGGTTGGGGGGAGTTACGGATATGCCGTCGACATACGCTTCCCAGGGTATCTACGATGGAACCCGGAGGCTGCGCGGTTTGACTACGCCCGCCCCGCCGAAGCACCGTTCCGTCCATGGAACGTGACGGCGAGCCTGGCATCGTACAGGCTGGATTATGCCCCCGGTGATTTTGGCGGAGTGCATATCGCGTTCACGTCCATCGGGTGGCGTCGCTGGTCCCGCCCAAACTTGGTGATGTTCCCCGCCGGCTATCTCCCCAATACGCAGCTCTTTACGGCGTTCCGGCGCACGGGAGTCGCGTACCTAAGCGATGAAGCGGGTAAGTTCCTGTCCCTGGGCCTGGCGCCGGGGCAGATCCGCACCGTGGTTCTGGCTATCGGAAGCCTACCGAATGTGGACGCAATCGCGAAACGACCGGGTCGCGAACCGTCGGGCTACTCTGTTGCGGTCCTCGACGCCTTTTCGGACAAGGGCCCGAACTTCTCGGAGATTCTCCTCACGGTGGACGAGACGCGATCGTTGCTGTCAAGGATTGCACAGAGTATGAGACGGCAGCACCCCGACGCCGCTCGCACTTTTGAGGACTACCAGAAGACCCTGAGGGACTAGAGGGGAGACCTCTGGTTTAGCGCGCGACCCCGGCGCCTCGAATCCACGCGTTGATCGTCCGGAGCGCGTCGTCAGACGCCTCGACCTGAGACTGCGGCTGATTCTTCAGGTGCCGATCGCCGAGCGTGTATTGCTGCGTCCGGCGCGCCTCTGAGACCGAGTCCCACTGCTGGAACATCAGCCCCGCCAGCGGGTGCTCCGTCTGGTATTTCGTCGCCAACAGATCGTTCAGCAGGCGGAGGAGGTCCCGCTGACCGTCGCGCTCGCGCGGGAACCAATACCCTGCGGCGGGCCCGTACCTGGCGCCCATCACCTGCACCGACGTCCACAAGGGGATCTGGGGGGTCTTGTCGTGGATGATCCGCCTCGACCAGTAGTGGTTTTGATCCAGAAGCACGAACTGGTACTGCCGGTCCTGGAACTCCAGCGCGCTGATCTGGACGATCTCTCCCAGGCCCCCTTCCCAGATGGTGTCGGGCCGGGGCGGGTCCTGAGCCTGTTTCCACAGGCCCCGGCTGAACTGGACGAACCATCTCACCCTGGCGGCGCCCGGGGATCGCGACTTCAGATAGTCGATGAGATCTTGCAGTTCAGCCGTCGTGTAGAACGGCCGCTTTGAATGGTGCCACGGATCGTCGACGACCTGCACAGCATAGAGGGCCGGATGGGCCACACACTTCGCGCACGCGGCGAAGACGCCCAGGCTTCCGGTCCGCCAGCCCGCGCCGGCCGGCGTGGGTCGGACCCCCGTGTAGTTGCCCCCGTCATCATCCGCGCGCTCCACAAATGCTACGGAGGCCCGGAATCGCTCGGCACGCACGGCGTCGAGCAGCGCGAGCCAGTCGGCCTCCGAGGTGACGCCTTGGTCGACAGTGAGGTGAACGACGCTGACTGCGGGAATGGCCTTCCTGATGCTGACAAGCGCCTCACGGAGCCTTGGGGCGCCCGACGCTTTCGCCAGCGTGACCGGAATCGGCACGGCCACCGAATATATCAGTCCGGCGTTCTTCGGCTGAGCGGCGCGTCCCGGCAGATAGCCGGCGCCCACCCAAAACCCTGTCAACGCAAGCAACGCCGCGGTCACCGGGACCGCGGCTCTCCGGAGGATAATGTGCAGCATGATGGTCTCTGTAAGACCATGCATGCCCGCCCCAGGCGCGCGGTAGACTAGTACAGTGCCCGTGGGAGGAACTCGGTCCGGGCCGTGTTGGGTGGTATAACTGAGCCATGAATCTCGACCGCCTGCCTCGCGTCTCGCTCGCGCGATTTCCCACACCTCTCGACGATGCGCCGCGGCTCGCGGCTGCGCTGGGCGTGTCCCGGCTGCTCGTCAAGCGCGACGACTTGACCGATCTCTCGCTGGGCGGGAACAAAGTGCGCAAGCTCGAGTATCTTCTGGGAGAAGCGCTGGCGCAGGGCGCGGATACGGTCATCACCACCGCCGGCGCGCAGTCAAACTTCCTCCGGATCACGGCCGCGGCCGCCCGGCGTCTGGGGATGCAACCCGTGTTCGTCGTGCGCGGCCGGCCCGACGCGCTCCCCGAAGGCAACCTCCTGCTCATGCGTGTCTTCGGAGTGGATTTGCGGTTCGTCCCCACCCAGGACCCCTACGATGCCTCGACGGTGGGCGTGATGCGTGAGATCGAAGAACAGGTCCGCCGGCGCGGCGGGCGGCCCTATCTGATGCATCTGGCCACGTTCTCCGGTGGGCTCGCCACCGTGGGCTACGTCTCAGCGGCGCTGGAACTGGTCCAGCAGTTGCGGGCCCGTGATCTGCGCTGCGACTATCTCGCCCTCGCCGTTGGATCGGGGACGACCTACGCGGGGTTGCTGCTGGGGCTGCGGCACGCCGGGATGCGCTGCCGCATCCTGGGCGCCTCGGTGAACACGGCCGCCGCGACGCTGCGCACGCACGTTGAACGACACATGCGCGCGGCGGCGGAGATCTTGGGATTGCCGTCGCCAGACTACGGGACGGAAATCGACATCACCGACGCGCACGTCGGTCCCGGCTATGGGATTCCGACCGACGACAGCGTCGAGGCGATCCGGCTTGCGGCGCAGACCGAGGGTCTGGTCTTCGATCCCATCTATACGGGCAAGGCGTGGGCCGCGCTGCGCCACGCGGTGCAGAGCGGTGCAATCACGCGCGACGCCACGGTGATCTTTCTCCACAGCGGCGGGGCGCCGCTCATCTTTCAGCACGCGGCCAGCGTCACAGGAGGAGCGCATGTCCCTATCCGACATCCCGATTGAAGAGCTTTGCGCCAGGTACGGCCGGCTGTACGTTGCCGCGGTGGCGGACGCGCTGGACGACAAGGGCCTCTGGCACCAGATCGTCGACCGCCGCATTCAACCGCTGACGCTTGAGATGCGCGTGGCCGGGCCTGCGTTCACCATGCTTGGGCGTCCCGAGCGCAGCACCGACCGGGCCATCCGCAAGGGTGTCAAGGCCGTCGATGCGCTGCAGCGTCACACGGTCGCGGTCATGGATTGCTCTGGCGAGGAGATTACGGGCCACTGGGGTGAGCTGCTCACCAACGGCGCGCTCGTACGCGGCTGCACCGGCGCGGTGATCGACGGCGGGACGCGCGATGTCGCCGCCATCCTGAGGATGAGCTTCCCGGTGTTCTCCAAGTACCGGTCGCCGGCCGATGCCAAAGGGCGCTGGAACGTGGTGGACTTCGACTGCCCGGTGACGATCGGCGGTGTGCCAGTG
Source organism: bacterium (assembly GCA_050694895.1). Classification (GTDB taxonomy): domain Bacteria; phylum Sysuimicrobiota; class Sysuimicrobiia; order Sysuimicrobiales; family Humicultoraceae; genus JBQTJP01. The sequence goes on from JBOGSE010000834.1 coordinate 3,686, forward strand.
GCGCCGGGGGATTTCATCGTGGGCGACGCCGATGGTGTGGTGGTGGTCCCGCGCGATCTCGTCGTGGAGGTCTTGCTCGAGGCCGAAGAGGTGGCCAAGACCGAAACGGAGATCCGGCAGCGCGTCCGCGACGGCCAGTCGGTGGCGAAGCTCTACATGGAGTACAAGCGGTTCTAGCCCGTGCGCATCGAGTCCGTCCGCGGCATTCCTCTGCTCGCGGCCCTTGATGAGCCGCAGCGTACGGGTGTAGCGACCTACACGAAGCTGGGAATCGCCCTCGTCGAGGTGCGGACCGATACCGGGCTCGTGGGGCACGGCGAATGCCTGGCGCGGTACTCCCCGCGCATCTGGGCCGCGATCGTCGACGATTTGCTGGCGCCCCTCGTGGTCGGCGAAGACCCACTCGACACCGAGCACCTGTGGACGCGCATGTTCCGCGACCTCCGGTCGCTTTCCGGACACTCCCGTGGCATGCTCGTTGAGGCCATCGCGGGCGTTGACACCGCCCTGTGGGATATCAAAGGAAAGGCGGCAGGGCTGCCGCTGCATGCGCTGCTGGGCGGGGCCACGCGCACGCGTCTGGACGCCTATGCGTCGTCGATCATGCAGCGCGAGCGATCGGCGATGGAGGCCGAGGCGGTATCAGTCGTCGAGCGGGGATTCCGCGCGATCAAGATCAAGGTGGGCGTCGGCGTGGAACAGGATGCTGGCACGGTGCGGGCCATCCGCCGGGTGGTGGGCGACCGCATCGACCTCATGCTCGATGCCAACGGCGCCTATGAGGCGCCTGACGCGATCGATCTCGCACAGCGTGTTCAAGAGTTGCGCATCACGTGGTTTGAGGAGCCCGTGGTGGCCGACGATCTGGATGGCTACGAACGGATCCGAGCCGCCACCGCGATCCCGCTGGCTGCCGGCGAGGCCGAGTTCACCCGCTTTGGCGTGCGGGACCTGCTGGCGCGCAACGTCATTGACGTCATCCAGCCGGACGTCGCCCGCGCCGGCGGGGTCAGCGAGACCCGCAAGATCGTAGACTTAGCCGCATCGCATCACGTCGCCTACGCGCCACACGTGGGTTTCTCGGGTGCCGTCTGCGTGGCCGCGACGCTGCACCTGGCCGCGTCAGCCGCCAACTTCCTTACATACGAGTGCATCCACACCGCCAACCCGCTGCGCGAGCGTCTGGCGCGATCGCCCATCGGCGGGCCGGACCAGCTCGTCGACGGACAGATCCCGCTTCCTACCGGGCCGGGACTGGGTATCGAGCTCGACCCCGACGTCATTCGACAATACACCGTAGTGTAGGCGGTCCTATTTCCTGGCGAACCACATCTTGCGAATCGGACGAATCCGGGGCGTCCCCCAGTTCTCCCATGTCGTGTGCATGACACTCTCGATCTTCAGTTCGAAGAGCACTTCGTCCTCGCTCTTTATGTGCTTGGCGTCAGAGAAAGCTCGCTTTCGAGTTTGGGCATTGGCGATCAGCTCAGCGCGGCCTGTTACGTAGAACTCCTCACTCTCTTTTCGCGGAGGCGGGAAGGTCTGCAAAGCGTATCTTCCATCTCGTAGGAGGTCCTGCTTCTTGGGCGACTCCGGGCGAATCAGCACATAGAGGCGACCCTCCGATACGAAGGGGCACACGGGATGCATGCGCGGCCCCCCATCCTTGCGAACCGTGCCGAAGAAAGCAAGCCCGACGCCAAACTGGAAGAGCAAGCCCTCACCGGCCTCCGCAAGCGACGGATCAGCGGAGGCGAATTCCTCCCATGTCGCCATCGATGCCTCCTTTGTCGCCCAGGCGTTCGGCCATTAGCCTACTTCAAACACAGCAGAACGGACGTCAGCGTCAGCCCATCGGTAATCGCCCGGTCCCGGACCATCTGCCAGATCTCGTCCTTCGAGAATGCACGGACCTCGAGCACCTCACCCGTATCGAACGCGCCCGAGCTCTCGGTTGCCCGGCAGCGGACGATGTGGAAGACCTGATTGGCCATGCCATTGATGGGGTGATAGGAGTAGACATGCTCACCGTCCCTGGAATGATACCCTGTCTCTTCCAACACCTCTCGCTTTGCGGCTTCAGTGATTGACTCACCGTCCTCAACATATCCGGCAGGCAGTTCCCATGACATGGCGTCGGTCGCGTACCGGCAGATGCGCGCGAAGAGCACGCGGCCATCGTCGGTCTCCGCGACCGCTGCGACGGCGGCGCGATGGAAATCCAACAGATGGTGCTGTTCCACGATGCTCCCGTCTGGAAACCGCACTCTATCCACGTAGAGATTCACCCACGGGCTCTTATAGATCACGGTCCTGGACAGTCGTTCGGGCTTCACGTCTCTCTTCACCTGAGCGCCTCCGTCTAGTTCGAACTCGGTCCGGGCCGAGTTGACTGCCGTAACCCCCAGACGCGTTCCAGCCATTTCGCGCCACGTGCGCGTAGGAAGCGCGCTCCTCGCGTGCGATGAGTAGCAGGCGCCGCCCGAACTCGCGCTCAGCCTCGTATCCGTTGTGAGCACGGCACCGGAGCTGAATGTTCTCGGCCGTCGCCGGTCCCCCCGCCGCATGCGGCACGACGTGATGGAATTCCAGGAAGGCCTCTTCGGTACACCGGTGCCCGTTGTCGGCCACGAACGCACATCGTCCCCCGTCCCGGTTCCAGACCGCGCGCCTGACCTCAGCCGGCATATGCCGCGAGCTGCAGGCAGTCCTCCGGCTCACTCGCGGACGGTCCGTGGCGGCGAGCTTCCTCTTGGCGAGGTCCTGAAGCAACGCCGTCAGGGCTCGATCAAAGATCTTGCTGAGATCCCCATCTGGAATCTGGTGACGCAAGAGGGCCTGCGCCTGCCGGAGCTTCTCGTGCAGCGCTGCATCGGCCGTGAACTGCACTTTGTACCGTTGAGGCGCCAGCGGAGTGACGACTGCCGGACGAACTGGGGGCGGCGCGCTGTCCGCGGCGGGCCCGTCTGGCGCCATGAGGGGCAGCGGGTCCCTGTCGGGCGAAGAGCCTGTAGGCGCAGCCTGCGATGCAGTACCCGAGGCCGCGCTATGGATTTTTGCAGGTCCTCGAACCGGGAGTCTACGGATTACATCCGGCACCGGCGGCTGGGGCCGCAGCCGCGCAACCAGCTCCTCGACCTGCCGCTTTGTCTTATGCTGCGCCATCTCAAGCACTTCCCGGCAATTCTCGGGCGTCAGATGGGGCGCGAGGAGACACACTGTACTTAGGTTGACCGATCCCTCGCTGAGCCTCTCAAGAATCACCGGGAACTTCCGGCTAGCCCGGGCGGCTGCAATGCGTCCGTAGGCCGCGTGCTCAGAGAGATGGAGCACCTGCGTGCAGTAGGTGAAGAGCGAGGCGCAGCCTTCGGCCAGGTACAGGCGCCTCGCGTCAAGTTCCGCGAGGTGGGCGATGAGCACCGCCGTCAATTCCCGTTCGCACCTTGCCAAGTGTTTGACCCGCGCGAGGACTTCATCATTAGAGAGCTTTGCCACAGTCGACACTGTAGTGGGGTTCATAGCTCAGTTATAACATGAGGTTTTCGAAGCGCTCAGGATCGCCACAGTGTGGCGCACGGGCCTGCATTCGTTCGCGCGGCGCAGTTGATGTCACAACACCACGCTCAGGCAATGCTAGCGAGTATGGTGGGCATCTACGAGTGCCAGATCGCGGATCTTGAGATCCCTGCCGAGAACCTGTCAAGCCCCCCCGAGATAGTTTTTCACGCGAGTCATTGTTCGTGTTTCAACTCGGTCTGGACCGAGTCCATCTCACGGTCCTGACTATTGACTAAAGCGAGGGTCCAGATAATCGCGCACCGCATCCCCAAACAGCCCGACCGACAGCACGGCAAGCGTCATGATCGCCCCGGGCACCGTGGCGATCCACCAGGCACTTTGTAGATACTCGCGCCCCTGACTGATCGTCACGCCCCACGACGGCAGCGGGTGGGGAATACCCAGTCCGAGAAACGACAGGGCGGCTTCCGCGAGCATCTGGAGCGCGATCTGCAGCGTGGCCAGGATGACGATCGGAGTGAGGATGTTGCGCAGGATGTGCCGGGTCATCACACGGCCGTGGCTGGCCCCCAGTGCCCTCGCGGCTTCCACGAACTCTTTCTCGCGCAGCGAGAGTACCGATCCCCGGACCAGTCTGGCGAACACCGCCCACCGGATGACCGAGAGGGTGAGGATGACGTTGCCGACCGACGGGCCGATCATCGCCGCGATGAGGATCGCGAGCAGCAGGGGAGGGAAGGCGAGCTGAAGATCCACCAGACCCATCAGCACCGTATCGGTGAGGCCGCCGTAGTAACCCGAAAGCAGTCCGAGCGCGGTCCCACTCGCCCCCGCGATGACCACCGTGCTGGCGGCCACGAGGATCGAGACGCGGGCGCCGTGGATCACCTGTTGCAGCAGGTCGCGTCCCAACTGATCGGTGCCGAACCAGGCGACCTGGCCGTCTGGGAGCCGCGACCCGGGTGGGAGCAGGCGCTGCTCGAGCCGATGCGCCAGTGGATCATAGGGGACGACGACGGGGCCCATGAGGCCGATGCCCGCGGCCACGGCAAGCACGGCGGCGGTGACGACGACCCGGCGACCCTTGCGCGTCGAGGTGAGCGATCGTCGGGCGCGCGCCGGCGGTGCTGCGGCCGCGACCGCGGCGTCGCCCATCACGCGTACCGGATGCGCGGATCCAGGTAGGCGTAGGTGAGATCCACCGCCAGGTTGAGCACGACGACGGTCATTGCCACGAACGTCACCGCGGCCTGGACCACGGGATAATCGCGGTTGTTGATCGCGGTGACGATGAGCCGGCCCAGCCCCGGCCACGCGAATACCGTCTCGAGCACGACCACCCCGCCGAGCAGCGCTCCCAGCTGCAGACCCAGCATCGTGACGACCGGGATCATCATGTTTCGGTAGACGTGCCGGGTGAGGACGGCCGCCTCACCGAGGCCCTTCGCCCGTGCCGTGCGCACGAACTCCTGCCCCATGGTCTCGAGAATGCCGGCGCGGATCAGACGCGTCATCACGCCGATGAGTTGTACGGACAGCGTCACGGTCGGAAGCACGAGGTGCCAGAATGTCTCGCGGCCAAACGAGGGCAGCCAGTGCAGCTGGCGCGCGAAGACGATGATGAGCACCAGACCCAACCAGAAGTTGGGCATCGCCTGCCCTACCAGAGAGACCGCGCCAATCGCCCGGTCGAGGAGCGACTGCGCACGACGGGCGGCCAGCGACCCTAGAGTGAAACTCACGAGCATGGTGAACACGATGGCTGCCACCGCCAGCTCGACGGTCGCGGGCAGCCGCTCGAGGACAAGTGCGAACGCATCGCGGCCTTCGTGGTACGAGCGGCCCCAATCGCCGGCGAGACCCTGGCGCAGGAACAGCCCGTACTGCACCAATAGCGGCCGGTCGAGCCCCATCTTTGACCGCTGCTCGGCCACGAGTTCCGCGGTCGCAAAGGTGCCGAGGAGCACCGAGGCCGGGTCGCCCGGGATGACACGGACGACCAGGAAGATGATCGTCAGCACGCCCCAGACGACCAGCAGGGCCGCAAGGCCCCGGCGCAGGAGGAACTGGCTCACACGTCAGGGCGCTGTGGAAACCTCGTGCAGCGTGAAAATCTCACTCGGAGGGAGCTTGAATCCCTGGACCCGTGTACGGTACGCGTAGCTTTCGAGCGCCTCAAACAGGAAGATCACGGGACCGTCTTTCCACAGAATCTCCTGCACGCGCTTGTACATCTCGCAGCGCCTTCTCTCGTTGACCGTCGCGGCCGCCTGCTCGAGGAGGGTGTCGACCTCGGCGTTGACATACCCGGTCCGCCGCGCGCGCGAGTGGTAGAGCCGTCCCAGCGTGTAATCCGCGTCGCCGGTGACCGCGCCGCTGCCGAGCAGGTTCAGGTCCCAGTTGAGTTTGAGCAGATCGTCGAGCCAGATCGCGCGCGGCTGCAGCGTGTTCTTGACCCTGATCCCGACCAGCGCGAGCTGCCCCACGATCGCGTCGGCGACCTCGCGCTCCTTGGGGAGGGCGTCGTTCCATTTCAGCTCGGTCTCGAATCCCTTCGGATACCCCGCCTCGGCCAGCATCCTCCGAGCAAGCGGCGTGTTGAACCCGTACCCTGGATACTCCACGGCGCAGAGAACGTTGACAGCGATCGGTCCCTTCGCCGGCTTGGCGATACCGGCGACCAGCGAAGAGGTGATCGCGTCGATGTTCAGGGCGTGCTGCGCGGCCTGGCGCACGCGCGGATCATCCCACGGCTTGCGGGTCGGGTTGATCCACAGAAACCTGGTGTAGAATGTCGGCCCGATGTCGATCTTGATCGCCGAGTTCCCGCGCAGCCGCCGGATCTCCTCAGGGGTGAGCTGGGCAGTCATGTCGATCTCGCCGGTTTCCAGTGCCGTCACTCGCGCCGAGAGCTCGGGGATGTCAACGAACACCAGGCGCTGGAGTTTGGGAATGCCCGGGCGCCAGTATCCGGTGTTGGCTTCCAGGACCAGGCGTGTGTCGCGCACGAACTCGACGAACTTGAACGGGCCGGTCCCAACCGGGCGATCTCCGAAGGCGGGAGTCGGGGGTGTGCCCGCCGGAACGATGCCCACCATCGTGAGATTGGACAGCAATGTGCCCATCGGCACGCGTGTCTTGATCACCACTCGATACGGATCGGGAGCCTCCACCGACGCGAGCGGCGCGAACAGCGGGGTCAGAGGGCCGCGGAGCGCCACCGCGCGCTCGATCGAGGTGACGACCGCCGCGGACGTGAACTCCTGCCCATCGTGGAACCGGACGCCGCGGCGCAGTTGAAACTCCCACGTCGTGGGATCGCTCGAGCGCCAGCGCTCGGCCAGCGCCGGCTGAAACTTTTTGGCCTGTGGGTCCCACGTGACGAGCGTGTCGTAGAGGTGGCGGCCCAAGATGATCGAGATCCGCTCGGCCGCCGCGCTCCCATGCGCATCGGGCGAGACGATACGCTGGGGGTACGCGATCCGGAGCGTTCCGGGAGCCGCCGGCCCGGCGCCCCCGACGCTCGTCGCGATCAGGAGTGCAAAGACGACGGCCGCGAGCTGCAAGAATCGTCGTGGCATGCGTTCACGCTCCTCTCAGGACGCTGCGGTCACCACACACCGGCTGACGCCTACAGGTTACGCTGCGGCCACTATCCGCTCCTTCACAGGAACGGATGCGGGTGCAAGAGAACTCTTCGCCGGCAACACTCGTGCTGATCGATCTGACCCCGGCGTTCTGTCTCGCCTTTCCCAACGGGCTGTTCGGAGCGCTGGTCGTCCGCGGCTGTCCGAACCGAAAGCGGGCGGCTGCGCTCGACGCCGAGAAACGCGCGGTCGAGGCGCGCCTTCGCGAGCGCTTCGGGTCAGAGGGGATCGACGCCGACCCGGTCGCGCGGGCGTATGCCGAACACTTCCACAGACACGGCACGCGCTACCCGGTAGTCCATCAGGCCAAGGCGATCCTTGAGGGGCGGTCGATCGAAAGTCCCTCGGCCCTCATCGAGGCGATGTTCACCGCCGAGCTGGGCAGTCTGGTGCTGACATCCGGGCATGATCTCGAGAGCCTGGCGGGTCCGCTGCGCGTCGACGTCGCGCTGGAGGATGACGTCTACACGAAACTCTCAACGAAGGAGCAGACCCTCCGGTCTGGAGACATGGTCGTGCGCGACGCCGAGGCCATCATCGCCAGCGTGGTATACGGACCCGACCATCGCACGCGCTTGAGAGAGGAGACGACGGCCGCGCTGTTCGGCGCCTGGTGCCCGCTCGGGCTGACGGCCGCCGCCGTCGGGGCCCATTTGGAATCGCTCGCCGCGCTGGTGCGTCGGGAGTGGCCCGACGCGGCCATCGATCCGCCACGGATCATGAGTGCCTCGGCGTTGTTACAATAGGATGAGCGTATGCCCGCGAACCTGACGCCCGACTATCTGGCCGCCGACCGCAAGTTCAAGGAGGCGACGACTCCGCAGCAGAGACTGGCGGCACTCGAGGAGATGCTCTCGACGATCCCCAAGCACAAGGGGACCGAGAAGATGCAGGCGGACATCAAGCGGCGCATCGCCAAACTCCGGGAGGAGACGCAGCGTCGTAAGGGGGCGGCGCGCAGCCGTCCCTTCTATCACGTCGAGCGCGAAGGCGCGGGGCAGATCGTGCTTGTCGGCGCACCCAATACGGGCAAGTCCTCGATCCTCGCCGCCCTGACCAATGCGACGCCCGAGGTTGCCGACTACCCGTTTGCGACCCGCGTGCCGCTGTCGGGTATGGCGGCGTTCGAGGATGTGCAGATCCAGCTCGTCGACCTGCCGCCCATCAGCCCGGAAACCGAGGGGTGGCTGTACGCTATCATCCGCGGGGCGGATGGCGCGCTCGTCGTCGTGGACCTCGTGGCGCCGGACATCCTCGAGTCCACCGACGAGCTCATGGCGCTGCTCGGGGCGGCCAACATCGAGTTGATGCCGCCGGGACGTCCGCGCGCCGCGCGCGGCGTGCCTGCGGTCTACGTGGCGGCCAAGATCGATGCTCCCGATGCGCCGTCGGTGTTGGAGGTTTTCAAAGAGTTCTCCGGCGGCCGGTTGCCGCTACTCCCGATCTCGGCGGAGCAGGGGACCAACCTCGGCGAGCTGCGCCGGATGATGTTCGACATGCTCGGTGTGATACGCGTCTACAGCAAGAAGCCGGGCAAAAAGCCCGACCTTCACGTCCCGTACATTCTGCGGCGCGGCACCTCCGTATTGGAGGCGGCGGGGGTCGTCCATAAGGACTTCGCCGAGCGCCTCAAGTACGCCAGGCTGTGGCGAAAGGGCGGTGAGATCGACGGCCAGA
>JBOGSE010000835.1:0-1368 GCA_050694895.1 bacterium
GCCGTCAAAACATTGCCGGGCGGCGAGGGGCTGCCCATAACCAGCCCCTGGGCTTTGATCAAATCGGCCGCGGTGCGAATGCCGGTGCGCGGAGAAACGTAGAAGACCGCGCCGCCGCCGCTGATCGCCACGAGTTTGAACTTGCGAAAATCGTAGCGGACCGCGGGATTCTGTATCAGGTAGGCGATCTTCGATCCGACAGGGCTTGCCAGGAGAGTGAGGCCGTCCGGTTTCGCATTGGCGGCGAACCAGTTCGAGCCCAGCACCGTTCCGCCGCCAGGCATGTTCCGGATGCGCACGGCCGGATTGCCCGCGATGTGCTTCTCCAGGAACGGCGCGAGCGATCGGTTGAGGATGTCGCTGGGACCACCCACGGCCGTTGGGACGATGATCTCGATTGCCTTGCCGGCATAGTAGGGGGTTTGAGCCCTCCCGGGCATGCCCAGGAAGGCAACGACCAGGACCAGTGAGATTCCCACCTTGCGCACGCTCTTCACCCCCGTAGACGGCTCCTCCCAGGTGCCCGCGGGATTGAACCCGCGGGATTGAACCCGACCTAGATTGCCTGAGCGTACTTTTCCCGCAGCAGGTCCCTGATGAATTTGCTCACATCAAGGGTCGTTCGGAGCGCCCGCTGCACGTCCCGTTCCACCCGGTCACCGCGCAGCAACGGATACCCTTCCATGAGCGTCTTCGCCTGATCCAGGAACTCGCGGTCCCGGTTCATTCGATCCACGGCCTCACGCAGCGCCCGCAGCGCATCGGGCGGAGTTCCCTCTGGAACCCACCACCCCCGCCCGTAGGCCCCGCTGGCAGCCAGTGAGGCCCGGAAGGCCTTCCAGCGCAGCAGCCCGTCCGGCTTTCGCCCGTAGACCTCCTGGTACACCTCGTACACCGTCGGGAGGTCCGGCACGGCCGGATCCCGCACCATCTGGCCCTGCTCGTTGATGTATCCCAGGGTCATCAGGGGCACAGCCTTCCCCTCGCGCACCAGCGGGACCACCAGAGAGTTGTAGACAAAGAGCGCCTGAAAGTCCAGGTTCAATTCGCCCCGATCGAAAGACAGGCGGATGGGCCCACGCGACTCGAAGCCGAAGACGACCCGCGGACTCATGCCCAGGACCTCAAACGCCAGAAGGACCGGCAGCTCTGAGCCGGGCTGGGGAATGCTGCCAAAGAGCAATCCCTGCGCCTTGACGAGATCCGCAGCGCGGCGGACTCCGGTGCGCGGCGAGGTGTAGATGACGCCGCCACTCCCATTGGCGGCGACCAACTGCATCTTGCGGAAGTCGAAGCGGACCGCGGGGTTCTCCAGGATGGTCGCGAACTTGGAGGAGACGGTGCTCGCCAGGACCATCGTCCCGTCGG
>JBOGSE010000836.1:0-2201 GCA_050694895.1 bacterium
GTACCGTAGAATCAATCAAATTATCGGAATGATGGGAGGAGACGGTTTCGCATGCGCGTCATGATTTGGGCGGACATCGAGGGAGTTGCGGGCATCTCCCACTGGGTGCAGACCGGCGGGACCCTCCCGCTCTATGAGGAGGGCCGGCGCCTCTATACCGAGGAAATCAACGCGGCCGTGCGGGCATGCAAAGCGGCGGGCGCGAACGAGATTGTTGTCGTGGACGGCCATGGCGGCGGGTTCGAGCGTGCGCCCGGGTTCCTGAACCTGATCGCCGACCGGCTCGAACGTGGCGCCGAGTACGTGTTGGGATACACGTGGGCGCGGCATGTGGAGCCGTTCGAACAAGGCTGCGACGCCGTGTTGTTCGTCGGGGCACACGCGATGGCGGGAACGCCCGATGGCGTGCTCTCGCACACTGTCTCGTCCGAGTCGTGGTACAACGCGACTATCAATGGCACCCTCGTCGGCGAGTCCGGGATCGTCGCGGCCATCGCCGGGTGTTGGGGAACCCCGGCCGTGTTTGTGGCCGGGGATGAGGCCACGTGCCGCGAAGTGCGGGCCCTGGTGGGACCGACGGTCACCTCAGCGCCGGTCAAGAAGGGACTGGCCCGGTACGGCGCGCGGCACCTGGCCCCCGCAGACGCCCGCGCGCTGATCGAGACCCGGGCGGCCGACGCGCTGCGGAACCGCGCTCGATGGCCGAAGCCGCTCACGTTTGCTCCACCAGTGACGTTTCAGGTCGAACTGGCGACTCCCGACCGCGCGACGGCGTTTTATGGACGCAAGAATGTCGAGATCACGGGGCCGCGTACGGTCCGGGCCACCGGAGGCAACTTCTGGCAGGCCTGGGACGCGTTCTGGTACCGTAGTTAGGGCGGTGCGGGCATGAGTGGAAGCGTCGCCTCGCACCATCGGGCAACCGCCAGCAGACGGTCTTCGGCGTTCGCGCCGGCGACGAGCTGAATGGCCAGCGGCAGGCCGTCATCGGCGACGCCGCTCGGCAACGCGATAGCGGGAAATCCGCCACAGCTCCACGGCGCGCAGAAGAACGGGTCACCGGTAGAGGTCAACCCCCTTGGCGCCGGTGCCGGCACCACCGGCAAAAGCAGCGCGTCGAAGCGATGGAATATCGGCGACATCCCTTCTTGAAAGCGCCGGCGAGCCTGCTGCGCCCTCACGTAGTCGGTGGCGAACATGGCCAGGCCGTGCTCGATGAGTTCCCGAATCTTGGGTCTATAGGAGTCCGCGTGGCGGCCGAAGCGCTCGGCGTGAAACGTCGCGGCTTCCGCGCGCATCACGACCTGGCCGGCGTCGTGGATGGCCGCGGCGGCGGCGGGCAGCGAAGTCTCCTCGACGATCGCACCGGCCTGGGAGAGGATCGCAACAGACGCGTCCATGTTGGCACTCACCTGGGGATTTGCCCGTTCGCGATAGAGTTCACGCAGCAGTCCCAACCGCGGCCGCCGCAAGTCGCGATGAACCGCCCCGATGTCATCCTGCGCAGGGGGCGTCGCGCGGGCGTTCTCGGTCGAGTCGCCGTCCGCCAGCACGGAGAGCGCGAGCGCGGCATCCTCTACGCTCCTGGCAAAGATGCCCACGTGATCCAGGCTCCACGCCAGCGGCGTCACCCCGCTGGTGCTAATGCGCCCATGCGTCGGCTTCAATCCGACAATCCCGCAGTAGGCTGCCGGACGCAGCGTCGAGCCCACGGTCTGTGACCCCAGTGCCAGAGGGACCATGCGGGCCGCGACGGCCGCCGCGGATCCGCTTGAAGATCCCCCGGGCGTGTGCTCGAGGTTCCACGGGTTGCGCGTGACGGTGGGATCGAGATAGGCGAATTCGGTGGTCGTCGTTTTCCCAAGGACGATCGCGCCGGCCCGCTTGAGCCTGGCGACCGCCTCGGCATCGGTCGTGGCCTGCTCGTGTGCGAACGCGGCCGCACCCGACGTCGTGACCATCCCCGCGGCGTTGTAGATGTCTTTGAGCCCCACCGGGATCCCGTGCAGCGTTCCGCGAACCCTTCCCGCCTTCGCGTCGGCCTCGAGCAGGCGCGCCGTCGCCAGCGCCTGCGATTCGTCGACATACACCCAGGCCTTCACCGCCCGCTCGACTTCCTGTATGCGGGCCAGGCAGGCCTCCACGACCGCGACCGGCGAGAGTTCTCCCGCGCGAATGCGCGCGGCAAGGTCGCCGACGGT
>JBOGSE010000837.1:0-1688 GCA_050694895.1 bacterium
TCGGTTTGCGTTTGTGGCGATGCCGAGGTCGTTGAAGAGCGTCTGCATGCCGACGCGGAGGGTCTCGTAATCGCGATCGATGCGGGTCCAGGTGGCGGGCTTGCGACCCTGCCGTGGGCTTCGCACCCCCGCGACGATGGGACCGATGACCTGCTCGCGCAGGGCGGTGGGGGGGCTGTGATGATGCCGGCTGCGTCTCCGGAAACCTGGTAGCGCCGGGACTTGGCGGGTTTGACGACGAAGTGCTTGCCGCGCAGTTTGCGAAGGTCGTAGAGGCGGCTTGGCGGACGGTGTAGTCACCCTCGGTCTGTCCGGTCATCGCATGCACCCGGGCGGTGAACTCGGCGACGGTGAAGCCGTCGGGGGCGACCGCCAGAGCGGCAAGGGCGGCCAGAGCGTTGCGGATCCGGGGCTTGTTGAGATCGACCCCGCCCACCCGGGTGGCACCCATCCGGGAGGGATGGGCAGCTCGTCGAGGATGCGATCGGGGAGAACGCCGATGTCGACGCAGTCGAGCATGCTCATGAACCGGTCGGCCATGCCGGCGAGCCGGGCCGGGAACTTCTCAAGGACCCGGCCGCAACCGAGAGCCCGGGTGTTGTGGACGATCGCTTCGAAGCCCAGCACGTGCTCGCCTTTGGTGTAGCCCTTCAAGGTCAGGAGCCCGAAGTGGACCTTGAACAAGGTGAGGTGCCACCGAGGTGTCTCGATCACGACGCCTTGTCGAGGCGACCGTTCGCTGCCGCGGGCCTGGTGGGGCCGGTGTTTGACCCCGAAGAGCGTCCGCAGCTCGGGTACGTCGAGCCGACAGCGGGTCCGGTCGACCACCGCGTTGAAGACGCGGTCCATCTCGCCGCCGACCTTGAACAGCAGGTTGCGGTGCTACTCGACCTGGTAGATCGAGTAGCTGTAGCGGAAGCCGCTGCGCTGCTGCTCGTCGACGTCCAAACCGAGGCAGGCGCAGGCGGTGTAGATCCACCGATCACAGACCTGGCCGAGGCGCCCTACCGTCTCGTGGCGAGACAAGGTGTCTGCGACCTCAGCCAGGGCCTGGGGATCGGGGACGGCGGTGAAGCAGTTGGCCTCCTTGGTGAAGCCTAATCCTTGCGCTTGCGCCTGGGCAGCGACCTACTCGTGGCCGTTGTGGATGACCTGCCTGCCGAAGGGCGGGTGCCCGGCCTGATCGTCACCTGGCCCCAGGCCGAGTCGATGATGTGAAACGAGTAGTGGTTCACGAACGCCTTCTGCTTCTCCAGGTTGGGGATCACCCCGGCAGCGGAACGCCTCACCTTCCAGACCGTGGCCGGCGCACGGGCGACCAGGATGAGGAACACCCCGGGGCCCACCTGGTGCTCCCTCAGGTACTCCTCGGCGATCAGGTGCTTGCGGTCCTGCCGATCGCAGTCGATGACGGGGATCGCCTTCGCCCAGGCGAACGCCCGCACCCGTCGGGAGAACCTGCCCGCCATCCGCATGAGATGCGTGTCGTCGAGGTGCTCGTCGCTGTCGCCGTGCAGCCGTCGCCACCAGACGCGGAACCCGCCCGGGTTGTCCCCGAGGGAGAAGTAGGCATTGGACACGACCCGATCCACGCAGTCGTAGCTGCCCCTCAGAAGATGCGCGTACCGCTCGCTGAGCTTGTCCATGTCCGCGGACACCACGATCGCCCGCGCTCAGAACTCCAGTGC
>JBOGSE010000838.1:0-1210 GCA_050694895.1 bacterium
CTCTTTGATAGGTTTTCTCCAAACTTGTCTGCGAACCTTACGGGCGAGTAAGAAAAGAAAATCTGAGAGGACCCGCTGTCACCAAGCAATTGATCGGGCGCAATTTCTTTCAATTCCAGTATGTCTCTAGCGCGATCCAAATGCGGGTCGAGATCAGGTTTGCCATGCACCGTCTGTATCGGTCCCCTTTGCCTCGAAATCAACGGTATGAGGACGGCACCAGCCGGGCCAATGACCAGTGCTCCCGCCAAATTTGGCGTAGACGCGGGGCCACCGCAGTGGGGACAATGTTACAGGTCGATATCGAACACCCGCTTGAGCGGGCAGGCCCAGCTCAGAGTCTGTGAATTTATCGATTGTCACATCCGCAAACCGATGCGAGGCTAAAACCGTCGGCAGATCGACCTCAGAGGCTGGCCTAGTTCCCGTGGGCTCTCAATTGTCCCCGGCTTTCAGGGCCTTTTGCCCCTTTACGCCGCGACCTTCCCAACGCCAGGCGCAGTTACCCCTAGCCCGAGTAACTCTGGCGCCAAGGCGAAGGCACGCATCACGTTGTGCGCAAGCCCATGCAGCAGTAACACACAATTGACTTGCTTCGCGCCCGGCACCCGCAGCCGAGTGAGAACGCACTCCCGTGCCAAGGCGTTAACGCATTCAGCGGTCGCCGCTCGGCGACGAGGCGGTCACCACGCCCACCGAGGAGTCCGTACGCCGCGCGCCGGCCATCCAGATGTCGACCGAAGGGCGGCGATGACAGCGTTCAGGCGGCACCAGACAGCGGAGTCGGGACCCGCCGAGACAAGGCTGAAAGCGGCTCAGCCGTCTCGACGCGAGGAACTGCTCCAGACCATCGCGCATCGTCGCGATCTGCTCGCGCGGCCGCGACCGGCAGTCGCTCCCCATCCTCGATCTCGCGCTGCCCACACGCCACCGCCGGGCGGCGCGGAGTGGACCGAGGCATATAGCCACTGGCGTGGCGAAAGATGACTGACATGGGCAAGCAGCTCTCGCAGCAGCTCCAGGACTGGGTTGAGGCGCGAAGGCGCTTCCACCTCTCGCACGCCCACGTGCAGATGGCCCGGGAGCTCGGGATGAACCCGAAGAAGCTGGGCAAGATCGACAACCATGACCAGGAGCCTTGGAAGGCGCCGCTGCCGCAGTTCATCGAGCACCTGTACGAAAAGAGGTTCGGCAGGGAGCGGCCGGAGGT
>JBOGSE010000839.1:0-13476 GCA_050694895.1 bacterium
CCTACGACGGCAGCGGCTATCCGCAGGGCCTGGCGGGCGAGGCCATCCCGCTGGGCGCGCGCATCATCCGCATCGCGGATACGTTTGACGCGCTCATCTCCGATCGGCCGTACCGGCGCGGGAGAACCGTGGCCGATGCCACAGTCGAGCTGCAGGCCATGGCGGGCAACGCGCTGGACCCCAGGCTGGTGGACGTCTTTCTACGGATCCTGCAGGTCAAGCCGCCGTTTGAAGTTCAGCTCCGTCTCTGGCGGGAGCGGTAGAGGTTAGTGATTCTGCGACGACGCCGCGGCGACCGTCGTGTTCCGCCCACCGCGGGCGCGCGCCAGGGCTTCTTCCAGCCGGGCCAGCAGACCCCGATCGTCTTCCGCGTCCTGGGGAAAGCAGGCGAGGCCGATGCTGACGGTCTGCGTCATCGGGTAGGGATGCTCGGGCATCGCGAACGCATCGATCTCGACCATCTGGCGCACGCGCTCGGCGAGGATCATCGCGCCCTCCAGCGCGGTTTCGGGCAGCACCAGGCCGAACCGGCCGCGGCCCAGCGTCGCCCGCAGATCCACCTGCCTGGTCGCACGCGCGAGGATGCCCGCAACGTGGAGCGTGACCGCGCGCAGACCCTCCTCACCCCACGCCTCGCGAATCTCATCGTCTTGATCGAGCGCGACCAGTCCCAGGGTGAACGTACGGTTGAACCGCCGGCTGCGGCGCACCTCACGGCGCACCGCGATCGCGAAATAGTTCGCGTTGTGCAGGCCGGTAGACTCATCAACGAGGACCTGCCGTCGGAGCCGGTCGCGGAGGCCCTCCAGCTGCTGCTGCGTGGCGAGCACGCGCCGGTCGCGCTGATGTTCGTGGCGGCGGATGCCTTCCAGGATCCCGGCCGAGATCAGCCGGTCCAGCCAGCGCACCACCTCGACGTCGGCGGGCGACATCGATGGGTCTGCCACCAGTTCGAGCAGCAGGGGCTTGATATGCAGCAGCCCACGCATGACCTCGTGAAGCGGCACCTGCAGCGCAAACGCTTCCTGCGCCAGACGCGCCGCGAACTCGGCGAACGGTTCGACCCGATCGGTGGTGATCGACTCCACGAGGGCCGCGACACCGGCCTGCATCTGCGGGTCCAGGCGGGTCTGACCACCCCACGACGCGCTGACGCCGGGGCCGCCGGCAAACTGCCGGGCCCACTGCGCCGCGAGCGTGCGGCGGTGCGTGCGGATGCGTTCGATGACCGCCTCGTGCATGGTCTCCCCCCAAGGCGTCCCGCCGGTTTCCGTATATCCATTCCCCAGCAGGAGGAGACGCCAGTCGCGCGACGAAGTTTGTCGCCTCCCTGGTAGGCACAATGGAGACCAAACTTCGCGGCATCCTGCAAGAACTCGTGGGCGACGATACGCGCGCGGCGGCGGTCATGAGCATGGATGGACGTGTGGTCGAGGCAGTGGAGAAGGGGGGGACCGTCGATCTCAGCAGGATCGGGAGCGATCTGGCGGCCCTGCTCAAGGTGGGCGCGTACTGTCTGCGCAAGCTCGACGGCGGCGATCTCGACTACGTCACCGTCACGACGGAGACTCTGTCGGTACTCGTGGTCGCCATGGGGCCCACATGTTACCTGGCCACGGTGCTCGATGCGGGTGGCAATGTCGCGCGCGCGCGCCTGCAGATCAGGCGTCGCAAAGCCGAGATCATGGAGCACCTGAGTTGACCGTTGCCGCTCGCCTCGCCTGCGTGATCATCGCCGCGATCGCATGGGGCACGATGCCCGTGCACGCGGCCGCGGTGCGCGCGACCGCGCCGGCCGCGAGCCTTCGCGACGGTGCGGCGAAGTTTGCCGCGGGGCGCGTGCGGGAGGCCGAAGCGGTCTTCACGCGGGTCACCCACCAGACGCCGAGGGATCCGCAGGGGTGGGTGTGGCTTGGCGTCGCGCGCTATCACCGGGGCAATCACGGCGGGGCGTCCGCGGCGTTTGAGTCTGCGGCGCGGCTGGCACCACACGACGCCAAGATCCAGATCTGGCGCGCGCACCTGCTCCTGCGTCTTGGCCAGGTTGCCGAGGCCCGGGCGGCGTTTGAACACGTGCGGATGATCTCGAACAGCGCGTACGTGCGCCAGTTGGCAGAGCAAGCGCTGAGAGCGCTGCAGCCGGCGCCGGCGCTCCCCGCCGGCCAGGAGACGAACGGGCAGGCGGCCCAGACCTGGGCGCTGACCATTCAGGGATACAGCGACCTCGCGCGCCACTACAATCCGCGCCTGCGGCGGGACGAAGCCGACGCCATCGCGCAATCACTGCTCACGTTCAGCCGCTGGTACAATCTCGACCCCCGGCTGGTCGTGGCGCTGATCGTGGTGGAATCGGGCTTCCAACCGCGGGCACGCTCGCGCGCGGGTGCGATGGGACTTGGGCAGTTGATGCCCGCGACCGCCCGCGCATTGGGAGTCGATCCCTACGACCCCGCGCAGAACCTGTACGGCACCATTCGGTATCTGCGCGGAAACCTTGATCGCTTTGGTTGGGATAACGTGCATCTGGCGCTGGCCGCGTACAACGCCGGGCGCGGCGCCGTCGAGCGGTACGAAGGCATCCCGCCCTACGACGAGACCCGATGGTACGTGTACAACGTGTCCACTCTCTACAGGCGTCTGCTCTCCCTCTAGATCACCCAAAATCCACAAATCAGATTTTGGGGACCCCGATCCCTTCCCCCGGGCAGTGTTGCTCAGACATGCACCTCGGGAGACCTGCCGGAAGTCCCGCGCCGTCTTTGGGAGAGTCACCAGAGGTCTAGGCGAAGCCCCGCGCGGGCAGAGTAGATGTAAGCACGCGTTGACCGCCTGCCCCCATCGCAACCTTTTGGGGGTCACGGCGGCGTATGGGGAAAGGAGCCTCCGAACGGGCAAACCCGCCGCGAGGCGGGGGCGCAAAGCCACGGGGGCGCGTGACCTGCACCTGCGGATCGCGCGGCCGGCCGGGTTGCCGAAGCGGCACTCGCTTGCGCCTTTCGGCCCATGAGTCGGTTGGGGCCGGAAGGCATGTCGTTTTCCAGGGTGGGCGGTGGTGAGCGTGAGGGCGACGATCGGCATCGGCCTGACAGTGGCGATCGCGATCGGCGTAACGGGCTGCGCAAGCCGAGCGACTCGCGCGCAGGACGCGGTGTCCATCGGGGTCATCGCGCCGCTCAACAGCGGGGTTCCGGCTGCTGCCCGTGCGTCGGTGCAGGGCGCCACGCTGGCGGCGGAAGAGGTCAACGCGGCGGGCGGTGTTGGAGGCGGATCGGTTTCGCTGATCATTCTCGACGACCGCGGCAGCCCCGACGAAGCCGCGAGGCATTTTGAGCAACTCGTGGCGCAGAAGGCCGTCGCGGTCATCGGTCCACTCACCGATGCCACGTCGATGGCGGTCGCCCCGATCGCCGAGCGCGCAAAGGTTGTCGTCATCAGTCCGGGGGCGACGGGCACGATCCCTTACGGAGGATCATCGTTCTTCCGCACCGCGCTGCCCGCCGAGTCTCAGGCCCGGGCGCTCGCCGAGTTCGTGGTGCGGACGAAGCGCACACGGCGCATCAGCATCATCCAGGACGGGAACGAATACGGCACCCTGGTCGCACTGGCATTCTCCCAACGCATTCACGCGCTGGGCGGCGAGGTCGTGGGCACCCGATACTACCGTGACGGCGATACCGCGTTCGAGCGCCACGCAACGGGCGCGGTCGCCGACGGAGCGGATGCGGTATTCATCGCCGGCTACCCCGATGAAGGCGCGCCGATCCTTTCGGCCGTCCGGGCGCGGGGCGTCCGGGCCGTGATGATCGGCTCGGATGCTCTCTATTCAACCGACCTGCTGTACAGGGCCAAGGACGCCGCCAACGAGCTCTATCTCCCGGCCGGGTTCATCGTGACCGAACCACTGCCGGCGATCCAAAAGTTTGTCGGCGCTTACCGGAAGCGGTTCAACGAGCCGCCGGATCAGTACGCCGCCCAGGCGTATGACGCCGTCAAGTTGCTCGTCGCGGCCATCCGCCGCGGGGGTCGCGATCCCTCGACGGTCCGGGCGTCATTGCACGCGCTGCGGCGCTTCCCAGGCGTCACGGGTGAGATCACGTTCGATCGATGGGGGGCTCCGGACAGATCGGTAGCCATCGTACAGGTGCAGGCAGGTCGGTTCGAGCTCGTCAGGCGCTAGACGCCGAGGAGGAGAGAGACATGCGACGGATGCTGCTGTTCGTCATTCTGGCTGTGGTGAGCATTGGCCCGTGGCCCGCGTCGGCCCAGCAGCGCGTGTTCTTGTCGATTGCGACCGGGGGGACGGCCGGCGTGTACTTCCCGATTGGCGCGGCGCTGGCCGAGGTGTGGACAGGCAAGGTGCCCAACGTGCAGGCGACCGCGCAGACCTCCGGCGCGTCGCTGGTCAACCTGAGACTGCTCCAGCGCAGCGACGTCGCGATCGCCATGGTCCAGAACGACACCGCTTACTACGCGTTTCACGGGACCGAGATGTTCATGGACCGCGTCGCCAACAAACCCCAGCCCTTCGCGTCGCTGCGGGGAATGGCGATGCTCTACCCGGAGACGATTCAGGTCGTCACCCTGCGAACAAAAAACATCAACACCATCGGCGACTTGAAGGGCAAGCGCATTGCCGTCGGCGCACCGGGCAGCGGCACCGAAGTGAACGCGCGGCAGATCCTTCGGGCGTATGAGCTCGGGTACTACAACACGCGCCCGGACTTCCTCAACTTCGCCGAGGCCGCCGATCAGCTGAAGGACGGCGTGGTCGATGCGGCCTTCATCACCGCGGGCTATCCGACCGCCGCGGTGCAGGACATTGCCGCGAACCGCGACCTCAAGATCATCCCGGTCTCCCGCGACGTCGCCGACGCCTTGCGAGAGCAGTACCCGTACTACACGCCCGTGACGATTCCGGCTAACACGTATCGCGGACAGGCCGAAGCGGTCGACACCGTCGCCGTCATGGCGATGCTGGTCACGCGCCAGGACGTCGACGAGAGCCTGATTTATACGCTCGTCGGAGCCTTGTGGGACAACCTGGACCGGCTGCGGGCGGCACATGCGCGCGGCCGCGATATCACGACGTCCTCGGCCCGCCGCGGCATGCCGATCACCATGCATGCTGGTGCGCTGCGGTACTATCGGGAGCGCGGGATCAGGTAACACGGCGTGTCTCGCCGCGCCACCCTGGACGCACTTCGCGCCGGTCCGGCGCTCGTCTCCAACCTGCCGGTCGAGGTGGTGGACCTGGACCGCCTGATCGCCCACCTCATTGCCCGTGGGTTCGACGGCGGCGTGCACATTGCCGGCACCGGCGTGGAGGGCCTGCTGTGGGTCTACGACGGCGCGCCGCGTGAAGTCTGGATCTTCGAAGCAGGGGGGATCGAAGCCATTCTGCAAGGCGAGCCGGGGCGTGACATCGTCCGGCAGATCGCCACAAAAGGCGGCGCGGTCAGCGTGCACCCCGGCACCGCGCCGCCGCACGTCCCTTCGCCGACACCGGAGCCCGCGGCGCCTGCACGGTCGGAACCCGCGGCGCCGTACGCCGTGGTCGGCTCAACAGGCTCAACAACGCCGCCGGCCGAGGTGGCTCCGCAGATCCCGCCCGAAGAGGACCCGTCGCCGCTTCCCTGGCCCGCAATCCTCGAGGAGGTCGCGGACCGGGTGGCGCGTCACCGCGGCCCGCGCCTGGCCGCGCGATTCATGAGCGCGGTGGGCAGCGCCCTGGGCCCCTACGGCGGGCGCGTCGCGAACGGCCGCATCATCGCTCCGCCGCTGGCGCGATCCACCTGGCGTATTGTCGTCGAAACGGCCTGCGGGCCGGTCGTCGCGATCGCCGGCCGGGCGTTTGTCGACCGCACCATCGCCGCCGCGGAACGCCACGTCGCAGGCGCAACAAAGGATCCCGGCGCATGAAGCGGCTGCGCCGTCCGTTGTTGATCGTGGGCCTCGTGGTCGCGGCCTCCGTCTATGCGTATGGCTTCGAGGGTGGCGGCCACCAGATCCGGCTCCTCCGCCATCTGGTCAGCACCGGCGTGCAGATCGTCGCGCCGCTCGTGGCGACACTCGGCTGCCTGGTTGCCGCACGCGCCTACGCGTCGGGCGATCGCGAGCGGCTGGTGTGGTCGACCGGCGCGCTGGCGGCGCTCTCCTGGGCCGCCGGACGAATGGTTTTCGCCGCCGACCAATGGTGGGGCGGGATCATCAGCCAGTCGCCGTCCGTGGCCGATGGGTTCTCCGTGCTTTTTTACGTGCTGCTCGGCGTCGCGCTGCTCATGGAAGTCAGGCTCGTCGGCCCGATGATCGATCGTCCGGTCCGTCTGGGATTGCTCGCACTGGGCGTGGCCGGGCTCGTGGCCGGGTTTGTCTTTGTCGTCGAGCCGATCGTGCAGAGCTCGACCTCATCTATCGAGAAGGCGCTCGCGGCCTTCTATCCATCCGCCGCGGTCTTCTTCATCCCGGCGGGCCTGGCTCCGGCGGTAGGATTTCGTGGTGGAACGTCTGCCTATGTCTGGCTCGCGGTTGCCCTGGGAGCGCTGTGTCTGGCCCTGGCGAGCCTCGGGCACGCGATGCTCTCGTCGTATGGCCTCTACTCCGAAGTCCACAGCATCAACGCGCTCTGGGTGGGGGGCTTCATGCTGCTGGCGCTGGGCGGCTTCTGGCAGCGCATGGTTCAGGAGGAGGTCTAAATCGTGGCCGCGCGCGCGGGCATCACCCACTACGCGTGGCCCGGCGGGCTCGCCGCCGTCGTGGAGGGCCCGGCGTCCGGGACCGCCGCGGTCTTTGGGACCGGTGGCTGGCGTATCGGTCCCGCCCGCGACGTGCTTCCCGGAGGCCCGCCACGCGGCGCTGAGATGTCTCACCTGGCGCTGCCTGACGCTCTCGCGGACCAGGTGGCCACATCGCTCGCCTTGGTGGGCTCGGGCATGCACACGGACTTCGTGCATCTCGACCGTCTGGTTGCGCGATTGCAGGCCGATGCGACCGATGCGATGCTGTTCGTGATCGGCCGGGCGCCGGCCGCGCTCGTGCTCTCCGGCGGTCACGTCACGGTTGTCGAGCCCCAACACGAGCCGCTCGACGAAGTTCTTACCGGCGCCGATGGATGGATCGTCGTCGGCCTCGGCAAAGTGAGCGTGCCTGCGCAGGCGCCGGCCCCGACCGCGGCGGCCACGGGCCGCACCGATGTGGAGCCCACCGACCATGCGCCGCAGGTACCGCCAGCGGCCGCGCCTCCGCCTCCGCCACCTGAGCCCGTGCGCGCCGAGTCTCCTGCCGCACCCGCTGAATCCGCGCCCGTGCACGCGCATCCTACGCCGGTCTCCGCCGATGCCGCGGCCGACGGCGGGGCACCCGCTCTCGGGTCCGCGCCACCTGGTGCGTTCGGTCGGTTTGGGCCTGATGCGCGGTTTGTGCTTGCGCAGGGGGTCGCACAGCGGTTGTCTGCAAACGTCTCCGCGCAGATCAGGGACGCGGCGGGAGATGCCGGCACCGCGGTCATGGCCCTGCTCGACGGGGCGCACACACTCTCGCAGGTCGCGGTGGGTACGGGCGTAGCCCCAGGCGCCATCGTCGGTGTGATCGAGATCCTCTCGACCCACCGGCTTGTCTTTCGCTACGTGAGCCGCGTCCGTCCGCCGACACGCGCATCTACCCCAGGATAGTCCGCAGGATAGTCCGCGGGGGAGGTCCGCGGAGGATACGTCTAGACTCTTCTAGGGGTGGGTACAATTTCATCGCGGAACCTTGCACTAATGTTCCGGATGGTCTAGACTAAACCCGCCTGAGTCATCAGGCGACAAATTTCATAGGAACTCCCCGAAAATGGCAAACCCACCGTGAGGTGGGGGCGCAAAGCCTCGGGACCGTGCACGTGGTTGGCCGGGCTGCCGAAGGGACGTCGTCTGATCCCCCCGGGGCAGCTCGAGGGGATTCGTTTTTATCTGTCCTCATCCTAGGAGGCACGCGATGGCCGTCCGCAGCGCGCGCGCGACAGCACGGAGCGAGCAAGTCACCCGCCCGGCTCCCCAGCATGAAGACGAAGACGTCCTGATGGCCGAGTATGTCGAGACGCAGAGTCCCGCGATCCGCGACCGCGTGGTCGTGGCGTGCACGCCGCTGGTGCGGCGGATCGCCTCCGAGTTTGTCTTCTCCGGGGTCCCTTCCGATGATCTGGTCCAGGTCGGGTACATCGGGCTCCTCAACGCGATCGCGGCCTTCGATCCGGATCGAGGGGCAAAATTTGCGACGTACGCCAGTTACCTCATCCGCGGCGAGATCCGGCATTATCTACGTGATCAAAGGGACACAATCCGCAAGCCCCGCTGGCTGCAGAAGCTGAACTCGCGGATCGAGGACACCGTCGGAAAGTACGTGAGCGAGTCGGGCCGCTTTCCAGGCCTCGAGGAACTGGCGGAGGAGCTCAACATCGAGGAGGGTGGTCTCCTCGAGGTCCTTCGGACGCGGGAGATGCTTCGAACGATTTCGCTGGAGACCGATGAGGAGGGCGGCGACCTGCGCGTGGACCGCGATCGCATCCGCCACCGGTCGCACATCAGTTTCCAGCTTCCCATCGAAGACCGCGTGATGCTTGTCGAGGCGATGGAATCCCTCAGCAGCCTGCAGCGCAAGGTGCTGTACTATCTGTTCTACACCGACTTGACGCAGACGGAGGCCGCGAAGCGCATCGGCATTTCCCAGAAGCACGTCTCTCGCGTGCTGGCCTCTGCCCTCGCAAAACTGCGGGGCGTGATGGGCACTCCGCACACCGGGACTCTGTAGTAAGGAGGGAGTGGCATGTCGCAGCTGAAAGACGTGCTGGCTGATCTCGCCAAGGTGGAGGGCGTCGTGGCCGTGCTGGTGGTGGGCCGGGACGGCTTCGTCGTCGAGGGCATGGCCAGCGAGGAATCGGTCGACCTCGAGGCCGTTGGGGCCATCGTGGCCAGCAACATCGCCGCGGCCGACTCGATGGGTCGGGAGATGGTCCGGGGCACGATGCGGAATCTTCTTCTGGAGTACGACGACGGGCCGGTCTGCATCGGACCGGCGGGGCCCGACGCCATGCTGGTTGTCGTGGGGGGTCGGGAGGCGAACCTCGGACGCATCCGGCTGGAGATGCGCCGCAATAGCCAGCTCGCCGCGGCATTGGTGTAAAATTACTGTAAAGCACTCTCGACTCGCTCTCAAAAGGGAAGGTAGCGCAGGAGCCGCGACGTGCGGCTCCTGCACCATTTTGGCTTACAACACGTGCAAGACGGGATGAGTCCGGCCGGTGCGGAGGCTACTCCTGCACGTAGACCACTCGCAGGATCTCGTCGATCGTCGAAACGCCCGTGATGACCTTTTCCAGACCGTCGTCTCGAAGCGTCCGCATGCCTTCGCGAATGGCCAGAGCCTTGACCTCGTTCGCCGGGGCGCGATGGACGATCAGATCCCGGACGGGGTCGCTGAGCACCATGAGCTCGAAGATGCCCACCCGTCCCTTGTAGCCGCTTCCGCGGCAGTGCTCACAGCCCTGCCCCCGATGGAACACGAGCTCCTCATGGGCGTGTGCTGCCACGCCGAGACGTCCGAGCGCTTCGGGTGGCGGTGAATAGGCTACTTTGCACTTGGGGCAGATGGTGCGGGCCAGGCGCTGGGCCAGCACCGCGATCAAGGACGAGCTGATCAAGAACGGCTCGACCCCCATGTCGATCAACCGGGTGATTGCGCCGGCGGAGTCGTTGGTGTGCAGCGTCGAGAGGACCAGATGGCCGGTCAGCGAAGCCTGAATGGCGATCTGAGCCGTCTCCTGGTCGCGGATCTCGCCGACGAGCACGATGTCCGGGTCCTGCCGGAGGATGCTGCGCAGGCCGTTGGCGAACGTGACACCGGCCTTGGAGTTGACCTGCACCTGATTCACCCGAGGGATCTGGTATTCCACCGGATCCTCGATGGTCACGATGTTCTTGTCCATCGTATTGAGCTTGGAGAGCGTCCCGTAGAGGGTCGTGGTCTTACCGCTTCCGGTGGGTCCGGTGACGAGGACAAACCCGTACGGCCTGCCGGCTGCGTTCTCCCACTGCCGCATGGTGTCGCTCGGGAATCCCAGCTTGCTCAGGCCGATCATCGTCGAGGACTGGTCCAGGATGCGCATGACGACCTTCTCGCCGAACATCGTCGGCAGGGTCGAGACGCGCAGGTCGATGTTGTGGCCGTCGGCGACGATGTGGATGCGGCCGTCCTGGGGTTTGCGGCGTTCGGCGATGTCCATATCGGCCATGATCTTCATGCGCGAGACCAGGGCCGCCTTGAGATGTTTTGGCGGGTTCATGACGTCGCGCAGCACGCCGTCCACCCGGTAGCGGATCCAGACCTGGCCGCGCTGCGGCTCGATATGGATGTCGCTGGCGTTCTGCTTCACCGCTTCATCGATGATCAGGTTGACGAGCTTGACGACGGGCGCTTCCTCAACGAGGGCTTTCAGCTGCTCGAGCGTGGGATCGTCGTCGCCACCGAGCTCTGCGCCGAACTCCGGCGCGGACTCCCGCAACACGCGTTCCATCAGGTCTTCGTCGGTGACCTGGTAGCCGCGCGCCAGCGCGGTGGCGATCTCGTCCTCGGTGGACACCGCCACGTCGACTTCCATGCCGGTGATGAGGCGGACGTCGTCCAGCGCGATGACGTTGAGTGGGTCGGCGATCGCCACGAGCACGCGGCCGCTGCGCTTCTCGACCGCGATGCACTTGTGCCGGCGGGCCAGCGCCTGCGGGACGAGCCTGGCGACTTCGGATTCGATCCGCCGTTCGGCAACGGAGATGTAGGGGTAGCCCCACTGCTCCGCCATGCCGCGTGCCAGATCGACGTCGGAGACGACGCCCATGTCACGCAGAATGTGGCCGACGCGCTCGCCGGTGCGGCCCTGGACTTCCAGCGCGGCGGCCAGCTGGCCGTCTGTGACCAGGCCCATGCCGACCAGGATCGTTCCCAGCGCCTCACTTCCGGCCTTCGCGCGCGCTGGCCGAGGTGTCGCCGGGGCGCCGCGCGAGGCGTTGGCCGCGCCGGCGGGCTCTGCCGGCGGCTCGACCGTTGACTTGTCCTTCTCGCGTCGCTTTGGCGGAGGCGCCGGTGCCTCCGGGAGTTTCCGTTCGGCCACGCCGGTGGCGCCGCCGTTAGGCGGGGCGGCGCGCGTGGGTGGTTCCGCCAGCTTCGCCTGCACTTGCGGATCGTTCGGGGATACCGCCGCGGCCTGCTGGTACGCCTGGAAGACCTGGTCGGTCTCCCCACGCGCGAGGTGCTTGTCGGCCGCGGTCAGGTAGGCCAGTCCCGCCTCACCGCGAAGGTCTAGGGCCCGGAAGATGGCCGCCAGGTCCCAGTGAACCCAGGCCTCCTCGCCATCAACCTCGGCCAGGCGGAGATAAGCGTCCCGCGCCTCTGTCATGCGGCCGGCCCGGACGGCCGCGCGCGCATCGGCGAAGCGGAAGGCCCGCTCCAGGGTCAGGCTGTCATCGGGGAGTCCGACGGCGTTCTTGAGGGTATGGAGCGCTCCGTCGCGGTGGTCGGCAGTTGGCATGATGGCCCCGGCGGCGATCGTCGATGTCGATCCCTAGGACTATGCCCAAGACCACTCGGATTTCGCCACGAAAGACAACGGCGGCCCCATCGGGCCGCTGCGAGATCTCGTGCAGCCCGGCCGACCGGCACGATGGCCGGTCCCTCGGCTTTGCGTCCCCGAATCGCTCCGGGTTTGCCGTTCGAGACTAGTGCTACAATCTTCTGGGCATATTTTCACTTGCCCGACGAAGATTGCGAACACAATAGCACAAGGTTGGGCACGGCGCAAGCCAAGGTCCGAAGAGGTTCGCGAGAAGTTCACGGCACGCACATTCACATCGCAATCATGCTCGCGTTGCCGGCGCGAGGCCGCCGATGGGCGGTCTGGCCGCGCGACATTCGGAGGGAACTGCACGGTGGATCTCTATCAGACCGAGACGCGCCTGCTCAGTGGACTGCTCCGCGACCGCCATCTCGCCATGCTTGCCGTCAACGAAGGATTTCATGTGGACCTGCTGCGGTCGCCGCAGGCGAGGCGCCTCGCCAAGGTCATCCTCGAGCTCTATGCTTCTCCGGCGGGTGTGGTCGAAGAGGGCACCGTGCGGGCCGAACTCGCCGACCGCAACCTGATCTCCCCCGAGCTCGACCGGTACCTGGACGCGGTGGTGCAGATTCCCCCGCTGAACGCGGGCGACCTGCTGGCGCAGGTCGAGGTCTTGAAGGCCCACGAGAGCCGCGAGCTGCTGTCAGCGGTCCACGAAAGCCTCGGGGGCTATCTCTACCGGGGGGATGCGCACCAGGCCGATATCGTGCAGTTCACGACCGAGGCGATCCACCAGTTGCTCGAGATCCAGCGCCGGCGGGTGCGGCGCCAGGTCCAGCCCATCTCGGAGACGTTCGGCGGCCTGGCCACTCCGGGGCGCGAAGAGATGTCCGACGGGATCCTCGGCTTCTCCATCAGCCCGTTCGACCGTCTGAACATGCTCCTCTCGGGACTCCGTCGCGGCTTTTACTACGGACTCGCCGGGGCCCCCCGCCGCGGCAAGACGAATTTCGCGCTCGATCTCGCCGTGCACGTGGCGACCAATCATCGCATTCCGGTCTTGTACTACACATGGGAGCAAACGCGGCGTGTGCTCGCGGCCCGGCTGATCGCCAAGGAGACGGGGATCAATCCGACCGCGATCCTCGGCGGATGGGACGGCGCGGGCCAGGCGGTCGCTCCGCGGGTGGCGGCGGCCAAGGATTCGCTGGCCCGGTTTGGCCCCTACATGCACCTGGTCGAGGCGGGGCGCAAGGAGACCCTCGACCGCATCCGCGCGCACGCGCACAACCTGATGCAGGAGTTCCAGACACAGGACATCGCCATCTTCTTTGACTACCTCCAAAAGATCCCGTCAAACGAATACATAGACGACTGGAAGGCACGCACCGACCGGATCTCAACGGCACTGGCTGAGATGAGCCTGGAGTTGAACTGCCCGATCTTCGCGATATCGCCGCTGGACAAAGAAGGCTGCCGCCTGGACGAGCGGCCGGTGGAGGAGTCGGAGATCTTCAACCCCTTCAACCGCCCGACGATGCATCACAGCATGGGTTCTGGCGACCTCGAATACGACCTGGACGTCGCCATGGTCCTGGCGAAGGACTGGAAGGCCACGCACGATCTCCGGCAGCTGATCGAGACCCGCGCGAAGGCCGAAGGCATCGGCACAAACGAGCTGCCGCGCGTGGACATCGTGAACATGTTCATCGACAAAAACCGCGATGCGCCGGAGGCTGCGTCGAACATCGTCCAGTACGCGTTCTTCGTGACGCTGAACAAGCTGGTCGAGCTGGACTACAAGACCGACCAGGAGTACCGGCCCGATTTCCATGGGTTCTCGAAGCTGCAGGAGATCTACAGTTACCTGCGCGAGCACGGGTTTGGTCCGACCCGGG
>JBOGSE010000840.1:0-1981 GCA_050694895.1 bacterium
CATGACGGAACGGCAACGCTTCATCGACGACCTGTACCGCGGCCTGTTCTCGATGACCGAGCTGTGTGCCCGCTACGGCATCAGCCGCAAGACCGGCTACAAGTGGCTGGGCCGTTACGACGACCAGGGGCGCGCGGGTCTCGGCGATCGGAGCCACGCCCCGCAGCATTGCCCGCACAAGATCGCAGACGACGTGGCCCGGGCCCTCTGCGGGGCGCGCCAGGCGCATCCGTCGTGGGGACCCCGGAAGCTGCTCGACTGGCTCGGGCGGCACGAGCCAACGCTGGCCTGGCCGGCGGCCAGCACCGCGGGCGACCTGCTGGCCCGGGAAGGCTTGGTCAAGAAGCGCGTGCGCCGGCGGCGGCATCTGCATCCCGGCGTGGTGACGCCTATCACCAAGCACCCCAACGACCTGTGGACATCGGACTTCAAGGGGCACTTCCGGACGGGCGACGGGCGGTATTGCTATCCGCTGACCGTGGCCGATCTGCATTCGCGACTGCTCCTCGGCTGCGACGCGCTGGCCTCGACCCAGGGGCGGGAAGCCCGCCCGTGCTTCGAGCGGCTCTTCCGGGAGTATGGCCTGCCGGCCGCGATCCGCACGGACAACGGGGTCCCCTTCGCCTCGTGCGGCCTGCACGGCCTCAGCCAGCTCAACGTCTGGTGGATGCGGCTGGGCATCCAACATCAACGCATCCGCCCGGCCAGCCCGCAGGAGAACGGGGCCCACGAGCGCATGCACCGGACCCTCAAGCGCGAGGCGACCCGGCCGGCCGCCGCCAATCGCCAGCGCCAACAGCGCGTCTTCGATCGCTTCCGCCGGGAGTACAACGACGACCGCCCGCACGAGGCGCTCGGCGGGCGGCCCCCGGCGTCCGTCTATCGTCCGTCCCCACGCCCCTTCCCGGAGCGGTTGCCGCCGATTGACTATCCGGGGCACTATCAGGTCCGCCTCGTCTGCAACGCGGGCACCTTCCGCTTCAAGAGTCGCCTGCTCTTCATTGCCAATGCCCTCAAGCAGCATCCGATCGGCCTCGACGAGGTCGACGACGGGATCTGGTCCATCTACTTCTGCCGCGTCCTCCTGGGCCGGCTCGACGAACGCGACTTTGTCATCCGCCCGTGAGCGCAACGCCGAGGCCCAGTGGGTACCGCGGGCGGCGCGACCGTCCCGAGCCATGCGCGGTGAGAAATCGGGCCCCCTAATGGCGCCAGGATCGACGATCTCCGTGGGGGGCGCTATCTCCCTATTCCCGTCACGACCCGGTCGTGGCGGTCCGCAACGGTTTGGCGTCCGCACTCTCGGGGGGTTACCCCGACAGCATCTCACCCCGCGAGTGTTACCTATCCTCCCGGTCTATTCTGTTACCCATCATCCCGGTTGCTCAGCTTTAGACCCTTCCCACTGTGTCAGCGCTTTCGTTCCAACGTTCAACAATTCTGCCCTCCACAAGTGCCGCCCTGCGATTTCGCACACACATGATCACAACGGCAAGTGTAAGGCTCAGCGAAGCCATGGCGCGAGCGAACCCAGTGAGCTTCAGTTCACCGAAGAAGGTGTACAGCTGTAGCAGGATGCAGGCCACCGCGGCCGAACTCCCGAACACCGCGCTCAGAAACTTGAGAAAATCGAGTCGGTCTGCATAAAGCATTTCGTCCTCACGCCGCGCGATGGTTGCGCGCGCTCGCTGGAGAACGTGATTGATCTCAGAGGCCACGAAAGCGCCGCGGGCAGGAAACATTCTGAATGCCCCGATGGTGACGCCGATCTCGCTGGCGAGGAATCCAGCACCGTACGCGGCAAGAGCGGCGACAACCAAAAGCCACCAAGGGCCTGCGACGAGCCGACCCAGCACGCCATGACCGGCAATAGGAACGGTCAGCACGAGAATCCCACCTGCGACGTAAATCAGGTCGCGATACAGGAAGCGCGTGAGCTGCCGCCCTGCGAGCCGTAGTAGCTCTTCAGCAGTGCTCATAG
>JBOGSE010000841.1:0-8672 GCA_050694895.1 bacterium
TCCCATCGAGACTGTCCGGGTTTGGCTCGTTTCTGTCGGTGAGACCAACGAAGATACGATCGAGGAGACGCTAGAACGGTGCAGGCGAGATCCATCTATACTGGCGGCTTATTTACGGGGATGTGCATCTGCATCCACGAACCCCCTCCTAAAGCCTTGACGGCACCTTCCCCTGGAGGAGGTCCGCGAGGCGTGGCATGACCCAGAGGAACGTGCCATGGCCCTTGAGGCCGTCGTAGGAGCCTCAGGACGGGCCGTAGCAGGGGGGGGCAGTGCCACAGGTAAAGGGTAGTGTCATGAAGGGCGTCACGGGCAGCACAGGAGGTTCTGGGGCCGGAACGCGCGGAGCCGCCGGCAGCCGGGTGACGTTTTCTCGCGGCGGGGGCCATACTTAGCGGGTGGCCTCGCGCTTCCATCTGCGGTGTATAACGCCTAGCGAGGCGGATGTCTCGGCCGGTATAAAGCACGGCCTTGCACTGCACAAAGCGGTGGCGATGTCTTGGAGGCAGAATGTCGGGGCAGGATTTATCATGTCTGCTGCGCTGCACTCGCGCCTGATCGTGCCCATTGGGAAGGCCCTGGAGGAGATGCGCGCGGAGGGGGTCATCGCAGGTAGGCCACGGTGGATCGAATTCGGGCAGCCGTCCATGGCGGACTACGGCGGGGTGCTCAGGGGCAGCGGCCGGTACCTGGCCGTCGAGGTCAAGCGGCCGGGAGCGAGCCCGACCAAGGAGCAGGCGCGGTGGCTGGCAGCGGTTAACGAGGCGGGAGGCGTCGGGATCTGGGCGGATGACGTCGGTGGACTCATGGAGGTTCTGGATGGGCTTTAGGGACCACGCAGGAACGGTGTCGTGAGGTAAGGTGTTGAGCTAAATGGCAAATCCCTTACCTGACATGAGGGGACGCACGAAGCCGAAAGGGAAGGCCGGCAACCCGAACTGGGTGAAGGGGAAGTCCGGCAACCCGAAGGGCGGGAGCACGGCGGTGCTCGAAGTCACGGCGCTGGCGAAGCAGTACACGGAGGTAGCGCTCAAGACGCTGGCGCAGATCTGCGAGCACGGGAAATCCGAGAGTGCCCGCTGCAATGCAGCAAGCATCTTGCTTGACCGGGCATACGGGCGGCCACGGCAAGCGATCGAGGGAGTGGATGGCGGGCCGGTCAAGATCGAGGTGGTCATCCAGAGGTTCACCGATGACGAGCAGGCAAGTTAGGCTCCCTAACGACTGGCGGCCGCGTGCTTACCAGGTGCCGGCCTGGCGGGCGATGGAACGCGGGACGCACGTCATGTCGCTATGGTGGCATCGGCGGGCCGGCAAGGACGATGTTGCGCTGCACCGCACGGCATGCGCGGCATTCGAGCGGGTGGGGTGCTACTGGCACATGCTGCCAGAGGCGGATCAAGCGCGGAAAGCGATATGGGATGCGGTGAATCCGAAGACGGGGAAGCGGCGTATCGACGAGGCGTTTCCGGAGGAATTGCGGGAGCACGTTCGTGTTTCCGACATGTTTATTCGATTTAAAAACGGATCGACGTGGCAGGTTGTCGGAAGCGACAACTACAAGTGTTACTCCGATGATACGGAAGTGCTGACAGATAATGGATGGAAACTGTTTCAGGATATTGGGCCTGAGGATTTAGCGGCAACATTAGATGATGGGCGCCTTATATATGCTAAGATCAATGCGATGGTAATGAGCGAGTACCATGGCGACATGTGGGCCGTGCGCAATAATGCCATTGACATACTGGTAACGCCGGGTCATCGCTTTTACGTAAAATCACAAAAGGGGGTGCTTAAGTTTAAGGCGATCGATGATCCGACTATTTACGGGTACAAGATCCCGGCGCAATGCAGGTGGAGTGGGATATCTATGGCGGAATTTGTTGTACCGGAGGTTGAAGGACAGCGCGGGAGTTTGCGCTTCCCGATCAATCTGTGGTGCGCCTTTCTAGGCATTTTTCTGTCGGAAGGGGCCACATTCGCGGACGACAACGGAAACTATAGGGTAGTGATTTCTCAAACAAAGCCTGGGAATGTAGACAAAATACGTATGCTCTTGGATCAGATGGGTTTGAAGGCTCGATATGAACCGGAACCTGGAAACTTCATAATAGCGAACAAGCAATTATGGGATTATTGCAAACAGTTTGGTCTGCAACCGGATAGGTTCATTCCCAAAGAGATCAAGTCTCTTCCAAAAGAAAGCCTGCAAACCCTGGCCGATTGGCTGGTATTGGGCGATGGATGGTGCAACCAGAACGGATCAATGGGGTATGGCTCTACGTCTAAACGGCTTGTCGATGACGTGCAGGAGGTTTTCATAAAGCTCGGGCTGTCAGGCAATGTCAAAACGTATTCTCCAAGAGAAGGGGGCTATATTCGAGGTCGGCCGATATTATCGGCCAGGCCTTTCCACGTGTTTTACAGAAGAGTTTCTAAGTATAAATATTTCCATGATTCACGCGAATCGTACATTTCTACCACGCCATACGAAGGTACTGTCTGGTGCATCGATGCAGGCAGTCATGTGATCAAGGTCCGCCGCAACGGCAAAGAAGCATGGTGCGGGAATTCACTCGTCGGCTCTCCGCCAATCGGGCTTGTAGGCTCGGAGTGGGCGAAGTCGGATCCCGGCGCATGGGCGTATTTAGCGCCGATTCTGCTTGAAAACCGTGGGTGGTTTATTGTTATTACCACGCCGGAGGGGAAAAATCACGCATGGTCGTTCCACAGGAGTTGTGCGAATAATCCCGCCTCGTTCGCGCAAACACTGACGGTAAACGAAACGGATGTATTCAATAGCGAGCAGCTGGCGGAGGAGCGGGCGCGCCTTACGGACATCTATGGCGAAGCGCTCGGTGAGGCATTTTTCCAGCAGGAGTATTTCTGCAGCCCTGAAGCGGCGGTTGTCGGGTCGATTTACGGGGCGGAGATCGCCGAGCTAAAAGCCAACGGCAGACTGGCGGATGTATCCGCAGCGCATGCCCCGGTTTACACCGCATGGGACCTCGGGCGGACGGACTCGACTGCGATATGGTGGTTCCAAAATATGGGCGGCGAGGTTCGGATCCTCGATTACCACGAATCGTCATTGCGGGATCTGGGCTATTACGCGGAGCAGATAAAAGGGCGGCATATACGCTCCGAGTTGAGCGAATGGGCGTATTCGGGCGCGCCTCTGGCGTGGGCGGGCGAGATTGAAGGCCTTGAGCACAGGAGGGGGTACGCATACGGCGCGCATTATCTGCCGCATGATGCAACGCATAAGACGCTCGCATGCAGCGGGTTCAGCGCGGAAGAGATATTGCGGAAAGCGATAGGGAATATCGAGGTCGTTTATGAAACACAGTCCGGCCTTAACGATTCGTCGCGGAATGCGGTAATGGCGATGCTTCGCCGGGCGTGGGTGGACAAGCGGGCGGAAGGCGGATTGGAAACGCTCTCGAATTACCGGTATCATGTCCAGGACGGGCTGCGGAATACGTCGCGCGAGCCTGTGCACAATTACGCATCACACGCGGCGGACGCGGCCCGTGTAATGGCGATGCGGTGCAGACCGCTTGTCGAAAAGCCCATGAGAGGAAGTCTAACGATGGAAGACGTGATGCGGGGGATTTCCTCCAGGCGTCGGGTCGCGAACATATGAAGAGCGTCGTACGCTACGCGGTTAGGAGTGTCTAATGCCCGATTCCCCGCGCGAGTGGCTGCAAGCAGTACGAGCCGGACATTCCATGGAGGAGCGGTGGCGGACGACTGTTGCCGAGACGGTGGACATTTATACAGGGCGGGACGTGAAAGCGATGTCCATATATCAGCGCGATGACATCCAATACAACATTCTGTTTGCAAACACTCAGGTGTTGCAATCGGCTATTTACTCGAATGAGCCGCGTCCTGACGTACGGCGGCGATACCGCGATTCAGATCCGATAGCGAGAGTGATTTCCGAAGCGCTTGAGCGCGCGTTGTCGTACTCGATCGATACCATGCGTTGGGCGGAGATGATCGACTATATGCGCATGGATTATATTCTCGCCGGGCGCTCGGTAGTACGGGTGCGCTATGAGCCGAAATTCAAACCCGCGGACCAGGATGAGCCGCAGCTAGTGTGGCAGACAGTGACGGCCGAAGCCTGGCCGTACGAGGATTTTGCGAGATCACCACATACCAGATGGGATAACGTGGAATGGATCGCGTTTCGTCATTGGATGCCGAAGAAAGACGCCGAGAAGGAGTTTAGTGTAGAGTTTCCAATGGCGCAGAAAGCGGGAACTCAAGGAGGTTCCGTGCCGAAGGACGCGGCGGCACAGGCGGCGCATAGCCTGGAGGTATGGGAGATATGGGACAAGAAACATCGGATGGTGTATTGGATCTCGGAGGAGGATCAGAGCAAATATTTGCGCGAGATGGAGGATCCGCTGCGGCTTATGGGATTCTTCCCCATTCCGCCGCCTCTATATTCCATTCCGCAACCGGACAGCCTGATACCCGTCCCGGAATACACCATATACAGGGACCTGGCTTTCGAGTTACAGACACTGACCGATCGGATCAACCGCATTGAACGCAGTATCCGTGTGCGCGGAGTATACGATGGCTCAATAAACGAATTGGGGCGCCTGTTTGAGGCGCCGGACACGGACATGATTGCATCCGATAACGTCGCGAAGCTTAGGCAGGTAGGCGGCCTGCAAGGCGCGGTGTGGATGTATGACAACCGGACAGCGGCCGAAACCCTGGGTATCCTATCGCAATATCGCGACAGGCTGCTGCAAGCGATCTATGAAGTCACGGGGATAAGCGATATAATCCGCGGCGCGTCCAGACCGAGCGAAACCGCGACGGCGCAAAACCTGAAAGCTAGATACGGATCTCTGCGTATCGAACCGAGGCAGGTGAGTGTCGCCCGTTTCCTGCGGGATATCCTGCGGTTATGGGCCGAGATTATCTGCGAGCACTTCACGGCGGAAACGATGCAGCAGATGACCGGGCTCGAATTGCCGGATCCGCGCATATGGGAAGAGGTGATCTTCGCGATGCGAAACGAGGTCCAACTGTCGTATCGAATCGATATCGAGACCGATTCGACAATTGCCGATCTCACGCTCGCCGATCAGGGGATGCTGAACGAGCTCCTGCAAGCGGTTGGATCGTTTACCCAGACCATGGCGCCGTTAGTCCAAGCGGGCGCCATTCCTCCGCAAGTGGGGCAAACGCTACTCATGTCGGTTGTACGGCGCGCTAAGCTCGGGGCGCAGGTCGAAGACGCCATCGATCAGATGATGGCGCAAACAGACCCGACAGGAATGGCGGAGGAAAAACCGCCCGAGATCCCTCCGGAAATGATGGAGCAGATCCAGGCTGGGCAACAGCGGTTGCAGGAGCAGGAGCAGATGATTCAGATGGGGATGCAGAAACTGCAAGAGCAGGCTCAGATGATTGGGCAACTTCAAGCCGAATTGGCCGACAAGGTGGCAGATCGGGCGCTCAAGGCCGCCGAGGTCGAGACGCACAGGATGGATGTGCAGGTCAAGGCGTCCGAGGCGACTGCGGCCGTTCAAAAGATGGCGGCGGAAACGGCGAAGATAACTATCGAGACGATGCGGATGCAGCAACCGGAAATGCCGCCGCCCGCGGTAGGGCCGGATCCGCAGCTGATGGCGGCGGTAGAGAATCTGTCCCAGATGGTTCAGGCGTCGGCCGCACGTGCGGCGACACCACCGCCGCCAATCAACATCACGGTTCCGGAGCCGTCGATCGCCGTGAACATCAGCCGCAACGGGGCGATGGAACGGATACCGATCCGATCGCCGCAGGGCTTGATCGAGCGGGTAATCGAGCGCGAGATTGAGTAAATGGGGAGAATGAGCACTAATGTCACGTTTCTCGGGTCCGTAGGATCTAACACATCGTGGACTCCGGAGCAGATGTTGGAGGAGGCTCTAAGCGACGTGCGCACTGGGAAAAGGACGGCGCAAAAGGCGATGGTGCTGTTTCTGGACACATCCGATAAGGAAAACAATTATATCGTAGGGTATTCCATGTCGCAGATAAGTTGCAGCCAGGCCATTGCGCTCATGCGCGTGGCGGAGGCGATGTTTCTTAGTGAGATGGGGTTCTGAAGTGGCGCTCGACGTACGCGAGATTGAGTAAATGGGGCTCCGATACGATGAGATAGCCGCCGGTCCAATTGTCGCGACCGAGCTGATAGCGCCAGATCACTATCAGTTGGTCAAGATAATCGACGGCGCCGCTGGCTCTGTGACGCCTATCGGGACCACCGCGAATCCGTTCGTCACCCAGGCTGCGGCGCTTCGCACGCTCCTGGATTACGACACTAGGCTGGATGGAAACCCAGTCTACATGGGACAGGCGCTGCAAACCATACTGACTACGGCAGCCACGTGGACGATCAAGAAGCTATTCTACGATGCCCTCAATCGCCTGGTGGACACGCAGATCTTGATAGGCTCTTGGGCCGGCCGGGCGGCGCTGGCTTGGAAGCCGGCGGGGGGTGATTAGCGCCCATGCCAGCCCTTGCAGGTGAGCCTCTCCGCGGCCATGCCGTGATCCAGATCCGCAACGACGTGAACGGCGCAGGCAACATGCGCGGGTACACGGTCAGCATCGACGATGTCAGTCCCACCGCCGCCGCGCCGGGAGATCAGACATTCAACTCCGATCCGGCTTCCGCTGGGCAGGTGATCTCTGTCACGCTCCGCTTCGAGTGGGACGCGGTGGGTGTTCCACTCGCGGACGCAGCGGATGCCGGGGTCCTGCGCGTCAGGCTGCCCGCAGGGGCCGCGGATATCGGCGCTACCCAGGCGTTGGCGCCGGTCGGCGCCAACGGTGTGCAGACCTTCACGCTGCGCTTCGATGCGGCGCCCCTGGACGCTGTGGTGGATGCGGTACGCTATGGGATGTTGGAGATCCTGTTTGAGGTTTCACGCGGAGCTGTCGTGGCCTGGGGGCCTGCCGATTCGCGCGGGGCGTATGCCGCGGCGGTGGCGGGTACTGCAAATCATAATGCCCGCGGGTACTTACGGCGTACGGCAGTGATCCAGGCGCACAGCATGAGCAACGTTGCCCTCGCGGGAGCCGAGCCTGGTCTATGGGCGAGCCCGGACAGTATCTTCGCCCGGATCACCATGGATGCCGCAGCGTATCGGAGCAACTCCGCCACGCTGTCGTTGGTGCGAGACAGCGGGGGAGCCGTGGAGCAGACCCAGGCGGTGAGCGTCGCCACCGCGAACCGAGACTACTCTTGGACAGCGACCTCCGGCACGGCGAAGCGGGTCGGGAGCATCAACGCAGCGGCCAGTGATATCAAGGACTTACGCTTCGAACAGGCGGCGCTCGACTTCGGCGGCGATAACGAATATATCTGGGCGCCGCAGCCGGTACAGCAGACTGGGTGGACGCGAGACTCAGACCTCCAGATGACGGAGGATCAGCGGATCACGGTAGACCCGCGGATCACTGTCGCCCATCTGCTGCAAGTGGACAGCGCGACCTTTGGGACCCCGCCTCTAGTCAATGATGTCGTAGGGCACGATCGGGGAACATCCGAGCTAGGGTTCGCGGCAGCGAGGTATCGTAATTCCCGCGCAGAGGGACTCGACGGGCTCACCGTGACCGAGACCCTGGCCGATGGTGGGGGGTTGGTGTCCCCGCTCTCGCAGAGCGCTACCACGGCTACAAGGGGCGGAGAGACGGGCTGGGCAGGGACATTCCTGACATGGGATCCGCAGCTGCCAGGCGGCGATTGGACGCATACTGGGGACGTGACGACCGCGGATCTGCAAAGCCTAGAGATTGGTGCGGCGGACACGGGGTTCACTTTGCTGGCCGCCAATGCAGCGTTGGCGGTCGTACCGCAAATCACTTCTACCGCCAGCCGGGCGCGGCACTTCGAGGCGGGTGCTGCGGTGCGGGTGACAGGGCTGGTGCTCGACGCGCGGACGCTGATCCGCGCCACGCCGTCCGCCGTGCGAGTGGCTATATTGCGCCACGATGCAGATAATAATCGCGTGCAATTCCTGAATTCCGACACGGACAACACCAGTGCGGCCTGGTCCACTTGGGCTGCCGGGAGCGCCGTGACGATGTTCCCGCTTGCCCCTGCCGCCGGAGATAGCCGCTTGTTCTTCAGGACTTTTTCTGCCACGGCCGGTTGGACGGAAGACGTGGCGGCGCTTATCGAGGCGACGGTTGTGGGGGTAAGATACTATGCGGCTCGCGGGATCGAGATCACCGGCTCCGATAACCGGCACGACGGGTATGTGCTCGATCCGATTGGGCTCGCGCTGAGCGGGGTGCTCGGGACGCGGTGATGGCGCAGAGTGAGAAGGAGGTAGAACGCATGCTGATCGAGGCGCTGATGAGGCAACACGCCGCTCCGGACGTGAATGCTGCCTTGGAGGCCGCACTTCAGCGCGAACAGGCGCGGGCCGAAGGGGATGACGTGTTGCTGCAAGCGTTGATGCGCCAGGAGAAAATGCGATAATGTAATGTGTCAGAGTTACTCCTATTCCAGAACCGGCGGCGGCGCCGGCAGGATCGTGATTCCGGAGGGTTTGGGCCGCCTGGCGAGCCGGAAGAGCTACCGGAGGGGTTGCGGCACCGCTGGGCGCCGCGGCGTGCTCCGGAGCTGGAGTCTGAGCCTGAGC
>JBOGSE010000842.1:0-4839 GCA_050694895.1 bacterium
GGCACCGCCCGGGCATCGCCCAGGTTGCCAAGGGCGACCGCGACGTTGCGGCGCAGCCCGTTTCGCTTTGCGCGCTTCACCGCACTGCGGCGGAAGCGCCGGCGGTAATCCGCCTCTGAAATATTGAGCAGCGGCAGCAGAAGCGGATGGGTGCCAAGGTCGGGCCGCGGCTGGAACTCACGGTGCGCGGTGGGCTTCGCCAGGCGATTGAACGGACACGCTTCCTGGCAGAGGTCGCAGCCGAAGATCATGTCCTGCAGCGTCGGGCGGACCTCGCGCGGGATCCAGCCGCGATGTTCGATCGTCCAGTAGGAGATGCACTTGCGCGCATCCACCACCCCGGGCGCCGTGATCGCGCCGGTCGGGCAGGCCTCATCGCCGCGCATGCAGGCCTCGCAGAGCCCGCAGTCTCCAGCAGCGGGCGGATCGGGCCGCAGCTCCAGATCGGTGAGGATCTCGCCGAGGACCACCCACGTGCCGAAGGATTTCGTGATCAGGCAGGAGTGGCGGCCGCACCAGCCCAGGCCCGCGCGCTGCGCGATGCTGCGATCCAGCACCGGCCCGGTGTCCACGTAATAGTGCGCCAGTTTTGCGCCTTGCGCCTTGAGAAACTCGCACAGCGCCCTTAGCCGCGTCCACATGACCAGGTGGTAATCGTCGCCCCAGGCGTAGCGGGCGATGCGGCCGCGCAGCTCGTCATCCGCCGGCGCGGCCGGCTCACCGGCGTAGTAGTTCATCGCCACCGCGACGATCGAGCGTGCGCCGGGACGCGCGCGCCGCGGATCGCCGACACGGTCGCGATGCGCCGCCATATATTCCATCCCCGCGTGCGCGCCGCTGTCAATCCACCGCTGATACGCAACGTCGGCGTCCGGGAACGGATCGGCCGTGGTGATGCCCACCAGGTCAAAGCCGAGATCGCGCGCCTTATCTTTGATCGCTGCTTCGAGGCTCATCTGAAGAAGATCCCGCGAGTAGTGTTGTCCCAACGGCCGCGGCGATACCGGCGGAGAGGAGCAGCGGCAGCGCCGGGTTCACGCGATAGGCGAACCCGCTGGCGAACACGCCGGCCGCCGACACGAGCGCCGACAAGGCGCCCGCGATCGCA
The DNA here is from genome assembly GCA_050694895.1 of bacterium. Lineage (GTDB taxonomy): Bacteria > Sysuimicrobiota > Sysuimicrobiia > Sysuimicrobiales > Humicultoraceae > JBQTJP01. The sequence continues at coordinate 1,109 of JBOGSE010000842.1, forward strand.
AACGCGCGGCCCAGCACCGCGGCGGGAGCCCGGGCACCAATGAGGGCCTGGTTGAGATTGTGCGTGGGCGCGCGGGCGCGCAGCGGCGAGAACACGGCGAGCAGCGCCACCGGGCTGACCACGACCAGGAGAATGCCCAGCGCAAACACGAGCATCGCGCCGCCGAGCGTGCGGGCCAGCCCCAACCGCTGCCCAATCCGTCCGGCGATCGCTGTCAGCACGACACCGCCCACCGCCACCATCGAGCCGAGAAATCCGATGTAGGAAAGCGACAGGCCGCGCACTTCGCGCAGGAACGGCCCGATGAACGGCGCGGTGATCGCCACGGCCAGCGTTATTCCGGCCGACGTCCACAACGCGGGCAGCAACGGATCGAGCTCCTCCCGCGACGGAGCCCGGGGCGATTCCGCAACCGGGGGTTCAAGGTACTCGCGCCGTATGCGCGTGATGAGGATCGTGGAGAGCATGTAGAACGCGGCGGCCAGGACGAGGGTGGCCCGGATGCCCCACCGGTCGGCGACCAGCCCGCCCATGCTGGGCGCGAGCAAGAACGCCGTCGAGGTGATCGCGCCGAGGGTCGTGAACGTCGCCGCCAGGTCGGAGGGCCGCACACGGCGCGTGATGTAGGCATGGATGGCCGGCAGTCCGAAGTACGTCACCTCATAGAGCAGCAGTCCGGGCAGGAGCCAGGCGTAACTCGTTGCGGCGGCCAGCAGCAGCGGGACGGGCGCGCCGGTGAGCCACGATGCGATCATCACGGTCCGGTGGTGGAGGCGGTCCGCAACCGCCCAGCCGACCAGGAACCCTCCGGCCAGCGCAAGGTTTCGAAGAGTGTACAACGTGCCGAGCTGCACCGGAGAGGCCCCGAGCTGGCGCGCGTAGATCGGCATGAGCCCCTCGTAGAGCCCGACGCCAAACGACCAGAAGAACAGCGCGGCGAACAACAATTGTAGGTTGCGATCGGTGCGCAGCGCCATCGGGCTAGCGCGTCGCGCGCACTTGTAAGCCTTTGGCGGCGATCGCGGTCCGGAGCACCGGGAAGCCGGCGGTCCGCAGCGCCCCCTCGACGCCGCGCTTGGCGCCCTCGCGCGCGAAGACGACGACGCAGCCTCCGCCGCCGGCGCCGCAGACCTTCCCCGATACCGCGCCGTGCCGGCGCCCCACCGTCAGCACCTTCTCGATCGCCGGCGTGGACACGCCGTTGGCCAGCTCCCGCCGGTGCGTCCACTCCTCGGCCAGCAGCTCCCCGATCGCGTCCAGGTCCCCTGCGCGCAGCGCGTCGCGCATCTGGCGCGCCACCTCGGCGATGCTGCGGAGACGGTTCACTGTCGCCGGCACGCCATCGAGGTACGCGCGCACCATGCTCCAGTTCGTCACGCCCGACGAATGCGGCTGCCCGGTGTACACCAGCACCAGGCGGTCCTCCAGCGCAGCGCGCGGGCGTGGCGCGCGCAGCAGGGGCTCGAGGTGGTCGCCGTCCAGCCCAAACCGAATCGCATTCACACCGCCGTGGGCCGCCGCGTGGTAATCCTGCCGGCCGGTCAGCGTGCGCAGCGACCGGGCCTCGATGCGCCACGCCGTGGCGATAAGGTCGTCGCGCGAGCGCGACCGGTGCGTCCACCGGTCGAGCGCGGCGAGCAGCGCCACCAGCAGCGCAGAGGATGCACCGAGTCCGGATCCCGGAGGCGCGGACGACGCGAGTGTGACGGACACGCCGGGCTTGGGCGCGGCAAAGCGCAGCGCCCGGCACGCGAGGTCCAGCGGACCGCCGGTCGGCAGGTCGTCGAGGGATTCGACCTGGATGCGGTGCTTGAGGTCTTGCGATGCGATCGCAAAGCCCCGGCGCGCCCGCGCCAGACGCACCTGCACCGGCATGTCAATGGCGACGTTGATCGTCCACGCGTCCTCCTCGATCAGGGCAATGGGGTGGATGTCGAGTGTGCCGCCGGCGAGATCGATCCGGGTCGGCGCGCGGGCCTCGACGATCATGAGAACAGCCCGTCCATTGCGCGGCGGAACGCTCCGGTGGCGAGGCCGATCGAGCGCGGCGTGCGGCCGGTCACCACGACGCCGATCATCACCGCCCACACCTGCGGGATGGCGAAGTACCGTGCCACGTCGCCGGGACCGATGCGCCGCTGGCTGGGCACGATCATCCGCCGGCCGGTCGCCTCACCGAGCCGCGCGAGCGCCGCCAGATCGCCCGCCGCGGGATTCAGACCGTAGCCCTCCGGCGGCACAAGCGCGGCCTCCAGCCAGTCGCCCGGGAGCGCGCCGAGCGCCCCGAGCTCCTGGGGGGAATAGTCGTGCGGGATCGCCGGGATCACAGGCACACCCGCGTCATAGAGAAACATGGGCAGGCGCGTGAGGTAAGCGTCGAGGAACGCAAACCGCCGCAGGCGCGGCATCTCCTCTTGCGTGACCATGACCTCCTCGCCCGGGACCAGCCCGGTGGGCAGGCCCGCGGCGAGCACCGCGGACAGATCCTGTTCCTCTTCGTCGAGCGATCCGAACCGGGTACCCGATGCCCGATGGTGCACGTTGATGTGCACTTTGAGCATGTCCGCACCGGCCTCGGCGGCGGCGCGGGCCAGCGCCGCGTCGTTGCGGGGCAGGCTGACGATGAGCAGACCGCGGCGATCCAGCGGGCCATGCGTGTGGGCGTCCATCTGAGGCTTCCCAAGTTCGATGCCGGACGGGCCGCCCCTACGTCCAGGAGGAAGGCCACGTGGGCACGGAATATTTACAAGAGCGTCGCGGTGCCGGGTACCCGCGCCGTGGGAGGGTCAGATGTCCAGGATATGGCGAGGCGCGGCCGTGGCGGTATGTCTGGCCGGCCTGTTGCAGGCAGCAGCGACGGAGCACCTCTCGCGGGTCTGGGCGCAAGCACCAACACCCGCGCGCGAAGGTGCCTACCGTGTCGAACGGCGGCATACCAAGTCCCTGGGCGACTGGGAGCCTGCCACCATCCCGCCGAGCTTCCCCAGATGGATCTACCTGCTCCGCGGGAGCGAGTATGTCTGGGGCGAAGGCGCCCAGGGGTATCGCAGCAACTACCGGTTTGGCACGCGCGACACGCCGGGCGGACGCGTCAATACGATCAGCCTGTGCCACCGCTGGGCGGGCGACATCCGTCAGGTCGACCCGACGACCCTGGTCCTGGAAGTCTCGCACAACGGCGTCGCGCAGCGGACCGAGGCGGAGTTCAAGGGGACGCTGGAGCAAAACCCGCTCCCGCAAAGCCTCCCGGACCGAATGCCGTGCAACACCAAGGACTGGCCGACCGGCTCTCTTCCGGCGGGAGAGCTCATTGCGCAAAACCCGCAGGATGGGCCGCGCGCGCTCGCCCTGCAGGCTCAGGCCGGCACGCATCGGGCCGTCAACGGTGAGCTCCTCCTGACGCTGGCGAGCGGCGCCTCGCAAAGCGACATCGCGATGTGGACATGCGTGATGCGGCGCGGATATCCGAGCCTGGAGTTCATCGAGCCCGGCGCCCAACCGCAGCGGCAGGAAGTGTTCGTCTGGCCCGACGCCCGTTTTCGCGCGCGGCTGCGCGACGGCGTGACCTACCAGTGGTCCGCGCTGGCCTCAGACTGCGGGGCGGCGCAGCCGGGGGCCACGCTCCAGCACGACAGGCCGCAGCCTACCGACTCCGAGGAGAAAGTCGTCCTGGCCTGCGCGATCGGCGGCGGCCGATTCGCCACGTGCCGCGGGTGGTGGCTCGTCCGGCC
>JBOGSE010000843.1:0-2174 GCA_050694895.1 bacterium
GCACCGGGAGATCCCGGTACGACTGAATCCACTTCGCGTACATCGGCAAGATGATCGCTTCAGAGGTCGGCCGCACCGCCAACCGCTCGCTGAGTTCCTCGTCGCCGCCGTGCGTCACCCAGGCGACCTGTGGCGCAAACCCCTCAACGTGCTCCGCCTCCTTTTGCAGAAAACTCTGCGGGATCAGCAGCGGGAAGTAGGCGTTGACGTGGCCGGTCTCTTTGAAGCGACGATCGAGGTAGGCTTGGATGCCTTCCCAGATCGCGAACCCATACGGCCGGATGGCCATGAAGCCCTTGACCGGCGCGTAGTCGGCCAGCTCGGCGCGCAGCGCGACCTGCGTATACCACTCACTGAAGTTCTCATCGCGCTTTGGAAGCTGTGTAACCGCCTGCCGTTCCTGGACCATAGAGAACCCTCCTCAAGAAAAACAAAAAACCCCGCCCGCAAAGGGACGGGACGTGCCCGTGGTACCACCCTACTTCCAACTGCTTGTGTCTCCTAAAGCAGCTGGCTCTCTGTCGCGTTATCGGTGCGCTTCCGACTGCCTTGTACTCGGCAGTGGCTCAGGGATGGGATTCCCGTCATCGCGAATATTGAGGGGATTCTAGCATGTGGTCAGGGCGACTTCAACAAAAAAGCGGGCAGCTTGTGGTGTTTCAGTGATTTTGTCCGCTCTAAGATTTCAGTGAAAATGTCCTCCCTATCCCGGCCGAATAAAGGGAGGCATGATCACCTTGACGCGCCGTGCAGAGCAGCAACTCATCGTCCTCAATACCTTGGACCGCGGCGAGCTGCTGATGACCGAAGCCGCCGATCTCCTGGGACTCTCGACCCGGCAGGTCCGGCGCTTGCGCCGAGCCTATCGCCGCCATGGCCCCAAAGCCCTCGTCCATGGGAACCGCGGTCGCCGGTCGCCTCGGCGCGTCCGTGACGCCATCCGGAAGCGGATCGTGCGTCTTGCCCAGACGACGTACACGGGGATCAATCACAAACACCTCAGCGAGCTCTTGGCCGAGCGGGAAGGCCTCGCGTTCTCGCATCCTACAATCCACCGTATTCTCCGCGAGGCGGGGCTACGAAGTCCTCGCCACCGCCGACCACCTCGCCACCGTCGTCGGCGCGAGCGGATGCCCCAGGCCGGACTGCTCGTACAACTGGACGGTAGTCACCACCCGTGGCTCGACCAGCGAGGCCCGCGCCTCACTCTCGTCGCAGCTATGGACGATGCCACCGGCGAGGTCCTCGCCGCTACGTTTCGGGACGAGGAAGATGCGCACGGCTACTTCGTGGTCTTCGAGGCCCTCACGCAGACGAATGGCATCCCCGTCGCGGCGTACAGCGATCGCCATGGGATCTTTCACCGGACCGCACGCCAGCCGCTGACCCTCCAAGAGCAGCTCACTGGAAACCCCGCACCCACACAGGTTGCACGGGCCCTGCAGGAACTGGGCATTCGCTGGATCCCGGCGAGCAGCCCGCAAGCCAAAGGCCGCATCGAACGGCTCTTTGGCACCTTCCAGGACCGCCTGCGCAGTGAGTTACGTCTCGCCGGGGTGCGGGATCGCATCGGTGCCAATGCCTTTCTCGCAAAGTTCCTGCCGCGCCACAATGCCCGCTTCAGGCAGCCCGCAGCCAATCCCGTGTCGGCGTACCGCCCCTGGCCGGTGGCGCTCGATCCCACGACAGTCTTCTGCTTCAAGTATCGTCGCATCGTCGCGAACGACAACACCGTGACCCTCGGCCCGCACTGCGTACAGATTTGTTCCGACGCGACCGCACGGAGCTACGCGAAACTCCCCATTGAACTCCATGAACGACTCGACGGCAGCATCGCCGTGTATTACCAGGGCCGACGATTGCGCAGTTACTTTGTCCCCCCTCGTGCTCCCGAGCGCGTCCCCGCGCGCAGCTATCCACGGGTCGGGCTGACCGAGACGGGCCTGCGCCGGGGAGATCGCAGCCTGAGGGGTCCCCGTATCAGTAGCAGTCGGGGAGAGGCTGCGATCTCCCCGAAAGCAGGCCCCACACAACTCGCACATCGGGAGAAGAACCCGCGCGTCGACCCCTGGAAACCAGCTCCCGATCATCCATGGAGGCACATGCCGGTGGGGAAGACGAAACCAAGAACCTAGCCCTCGAGAGGACAAAATTACTGAACGCTTAAGCGGACA
>JBOGSE010000844.1:0-2339 GCA_050694895.1 bacterium
CCCAGGCACACGGCGCGGCGCGCAACAGCGCCGCCGCGGCCCGGGGGACGGTGGAGCTCGAGCTCAACTCGGCGGGCGATACTCCGCTCGTGGCCGCGGACTCGGGGCGGATCATTTCAAACGGCAACTTTCTGGTGCTGGGGCTTACGCTCGCCTTCGAGCAGGCCGCCATCGCGCTAGCGCACGTCACCGCGCTCTCAGTGGCCCGCACCAAGGCGCTGATGTCCTCACGGATGACGGGGCTTCCGGGCACGCTCATCGCCTCGACAGCCCCTCAGACCGGCCTGAGCATTCTCCAGGAAACCGCCACGTCGCTGCAAGCGGGCATCAGGCTCCGGGCCAATCCCTCATCGCTGGACTTCCTCCCCATTGCCGACGGCGTGGAGGATCACGCCACCGGCGCGATGGACTCCGTCGCGAAGGTTGAAGGCAGCATCCGCGACGCATGGCTCATCCTGGCCGTGGAATTGATGACGGCCGCACAGGCCGTCGATCTCCGTGACGATATCGGTCTGGGCGCAGGGACGCGCGGGGCTTACGAGATCATCCGCCGCGATGTCCCCTTCCTTCGGGAGGATGCGCCTTTGTCGCCATTTGTCGAAGCGCTCGGGTCCCGGGTGCGGTCCGGCGCATTTATCGATGAGGTCGTTTAGGGCCACAGCCTGTCGCGGGCAACCGCATCCATCAACGCCGGAAGTGGCCACACCTCGATTCCTTCTTTGGTACGCAAGCGCCTCTCCCCCAGGTAGACGAGCACGCGTCGGGCGACACGGGGAAGATCGGCGATGGCTTGCAGCCCGGAAAGCTGCGTGCTCGTGAAACGCGACTGCGCCTTGACCTCGAGCGCGAGATATTCCCGCCCCCGCCGCAGTAGGAAATCAACCTCGGTCTGACGCGCCTGCGCCGGCGCCCAGTACGAGATCTCTTCAAAAAAGCGTGATTGCTCGTTGTGCGCCCGGAGCACCGTCAAGATCCACCCTTCGAGCAATGCCCCGCGCTCTTCGGCTCCGACCGGACCAAGCTGATGCTTTGCGGCCCGGACCAGACCCGGGTCCACCCAATAGAGTTTGGGGTGTTTCCGTTCGCGGACCCGCAAGCGCGGCTCGAACGCTGGAAGCAGCGTTGCCAGTAATGTGTCTTGAAGAATGCCGACATACCCCTCCACCGTTGTGCGCGCTGTCGCCGCATCTCGCGCCAGCCCGGCCACGTTGATGACCTGCCCGTGGAAGAGTGCCGCCACTGGCAGAAATCGCAGGAAGGCGGGAAGGTTTCGGACGAGCGCTTCAGCCCGAACCTCTTCTCGGACGTAGAGCTGCACGTAGGCTTCCAGCGTGGCGCCGGGGTCATCGGCTTGCCAGACCAGTGGAATGCTGCCGAATCTCAACACGCGTTCGAGGTCAAAATCGCGGCCCAACTCCGCCGGCACCAGCGGGTACATCGTCCGGACCGTCGCGCGCCCGGCGAGCAAATTGGTGGTCGCGGTCTTGAGACGTCGCGCGCTGGATCCGAGCAACACGAACCTGCGGCGATTCGTTTCGATCGCGCGGTGTACCTCGTTCAGGAGCGCTGGCACACGCTGGACCTCATCCAAGACGACAACGCGGTGGCGCGGTAGGTCCCGGAGCTCCAGGGCCAGCAGTCCGGGATCGGCGAGTAGCGTCTGGTACCGCGACTCGTCCAAGAGGTCGACGAGGTAGGCATCCGGGAACTGGTCCCGCGCCCAGGTGCTCTTGCCCACACCGCGGACGCCGAACAGAAAAAAGCTGCCCTCCGGCGGCGAGGTCAATCGCTGGTACTGGCGCCGGCGCGCAACCACGCCGTCATTTTACCATGAAAAATGACGACATGGTATGAGAAAAGTTCGCACCTCTAAGCCTGGGCCCTGAGGCGTGGATCAAGAAGCGGGTACACCAGGTCGAGCACCAGGTTCACCACGCCCACGATGATCGCGGCGATGAGCACTGTGCCCATGGCGAGCGGGACATCGAAGCGGATCGCGGCCTCGACCATCTGCGCGCCGATCCCGGGCCATCCGAACACGGCCTCAATGACCACCAGCCCGCTCATGAAGTTTGCGAAATCCAATCCCCACATCGTCACGACCGGGATTAACGCGTTCCGCAGCGCGTGCTTGACGATGACGAGGCGCTCGGGCAGGCCCTTGCTGCGCGCCGTCCGCACGTAGTCGCGCGCCATGACGTCGAGCAGGGTCGAGCGGATCACGCGGGCGTACCAGCCGGCATACGCGATCCCCACCGCCAGGGCCGGAAGGATCAGGTGAAGGAAGCCGCCGTAGCCCCCGATGGGCAGCCATCCCAGGCGGGCGCCGATGAGGTACA
>JBOGSE010000845.1:0-9731 GCA_050694895.1 bacterium
AACCCATAGTAGGCCCAGTGGCCCCGGCGCTCCACGTCGACGAGCCCGGCTTCGCGCAACAGCCTCAAGTGGTGGGAAATCGTCGGCTGTTCCACAGGGAAGGCTTCGTTGATATGACAGACGCAGAGCCTGTCATGTCTGGACAGGAGCTCCACGATGCCCAGGCGGATGGGGTCGGCCAGGGCGGTGAGCAGCTCGCCCCGGGCCTGCACTGCCCGGTGATCGACGGCCTCGACGGGGGAGACGCAACCGCACCGGGCTCCACTTTCAGTCTTGACCATCCGGGTCCCTGGGCTTGTCACGCACGCACGTTAGCAGATCCATCGATTATTGTCAATATAATTGCCACGCTCAGAGCAGCCCTCTTTGCCGCAGCGCATCGTGCGTGGTGGCCATGCAGGTGTTCATGACCACCTTGAGGCCGGCCGCGCGCGCCCGGGCCGCGGCGGCGGCGTCGGAGATGCCGAGTTGCATCCACACCACCTTGGCGCCGATCGCAATGGCGTCGTCTACGATCGGCGGCACGTGCTCGGGCCGGCGGAAAATCTGGACGATGTCCACCGGCTCCCGGATGTCACGCAGAGAGGGCTGGGCCGTGATGCCCAGCGCCTCGGTGATATTCGGGTTGACGGGGATGATCCGGTAACCCTCGTCCTTCAGGTACGCCGCAACCTCATGGCTGGGCCGGTGGGGCTTGTCGGAGAGACCGACGACCGCGATTGTCTTGCTCGTCGCCAGAATCTCCCGCGCCGCTTCGAGTTCATGTTCCACCGGAGACGGATGCGACCCCCAGCAGTTGTTCGAGTCTGGGCCTGTTGAATCCGACGACGGCCTCGCCGTCAATGATGATGACCGGCGTGGCCGAATACCCCATACCGGTCAACTCGTCCATCGCTCCCGTATCGGCGCTGATGTCCTTCTCGGTGAACGCCACGCCCTTCTGGTGAAGGAACTCCTTCACTCTGCCACAGAACAGTCAGCCCGGCTGCGAGTAGACCGTCACAGACTTCGGCACGGTTGCCCTCCTTAGCGGCTTTCCTGCGGTCGGACGGCTTCGCCGCTCTCATTGTAGCCGCTCTTGAGCGCCTCGAGGCTGAAGTGAAGCCGTGCGGCCATCTGCTCGAGCGCGGCACGCTCCCCGTCCGGTGCGCCGGCCAGGCGCGGGGCCAGCAGCACCTGGAACAGGTTTTGCGCCTGCCACAAGTTGACCGTGATACCGGCGTCGCGCGCGAAGTCGAGCGTGCGGTGGACTTCGGCCAGGTTGTCCATGACGAACAATCCATCGGCGTGGCGCAGATGCCGCTCGATGCGGTCACGGATCAGCGGCTCGAACACCTCTTGCGGCAATGCGATGCCCCATGAGCGCGCCTCGGTTACGGCGTCCCAGGCGGTGACACTCAGGACGCCCGGCGCCGCGATGGCGCGGCGCACGTCTTGGACCAGGATGAATTCCGCTGCGACGATGAATTCACGGGGCAGGGGGACGTCGGCGTCGCGCACGGCCGCCATGAGGCCGCGGCTCTCATGAAAGAGACGGCGGTACGAATCCTCCAGGCGCTGCACGGTTTCCTCGGAGAGCCGCGCCAGCACCTGCCGCCGCTCGTCTGTGAACAGGTCCCGGAGCGAATAAAACTGGCGGCCAAAAATGTCGTCCATCTGGCGGACGAGCTCGGTGACCGTGCTACCCTCGAAGACGCCGGCAAGGCCGTCGGCGAAGGCTCGATGCCGCCGGTCGTCCCAGCCCACTTCGACGCAGCAATGCACGTCGGTGCCCCCGACATGAATGACCGCGTACGAGACGTCGTGCGCCTCCGCGGTCACCGTCGCGGTGATGCTCACCCGGCCGATGATGAGAGAATGCGGACCGCGCACGAGTCGCTGCCCTTCCCTGTGTGTGATGCGGTAGGCGTAGAGGTCGGTCTCATCCGGATAGTTCGTAAACAGTGAGGTGATGGCGTAGTGTGCGGCCACGCGGCGCAGGTCGACCGCCGCCGGTCGCACGAGCCGATCGTAGACGGCCGCGCCGTCGGGAAAGATGGCCAGGTTGCTCTCGGCCGGCCGCAGGCGCTCTACGAACGCCGCCTCGAGGTCGCGGCCGCACTGGCCCGCGATCTGCATGACACGCGCCGCGTGCCGCAGAATCTGGACGGTCTCGATGCGGGAGAGCTCATCGAAGAACCAGCCGTCGGAGGTGAACATCAGCATCGCGTGTCGCTGCATCTCGAGCAGCCGCAACGCCGCGGTCCGATCCTCCGGGTGCGTGGGACGGAGACCGTGGGTGGCCAGAAAGCGACGTACCGATGCGTCGCTGCGATCAAGCACAATATCGATGTAGGCGTCCCGAGCCGCCCAGGGATCGTAGAATACCTCCGCGCCGGCTTCATCGAAGAGCGCATCGACTTCTGCTTTCAGCCAGTCCAGAGCCTCACGCAGGGGCGCGCGCCACCGCTGGTGCCAATCGGATCGCGTCCGGCATCCGCAATCTGACCGCCACCGTTCCACGCCGTGGGCGCACGACCACGATGTGAAGTCGTGGATCTCCACTTCGTGGGTCGGCGGGCAATCATGGAGGAACGCGGCGTAGTTGGTGAACCGCGCGCCACGGCCCTCGATCATCTGGACCGCGTAGGCGAGCGCCATTTCACCGTACGAGTGGTGATGGCCGTACGTCTCTCCGTCATTGGCCACGTGGGTCAGCCGGCCTTCGGCCCCGTCACCCGACAGCCCCAGCAGATGGTGGGCCAGCTGCTCTCCGCTCTGCAGCAGCGGACCGAACGCAATCTCCCGCGCCGCGGCGCGCTGATAGAAGAACAGGGCGATGTGCCGGCCAGGCGCCGGGACGGAGCGGTAGGCACGCGTGACGTCGAGCAGATCGGGATGCGCGTCGACCCATTCGCCGTCCGGGAGCGCGCGGACGCGAGCGGCCTGGTGGGGAGAGAGGATTGTAAACGCGATACCGGACGCGGCAAGCACGTCGAGCGTCGCGCGATCGACCGCGCACTCAGGCAGCCACATCCCGGTTGGGCGGCGGCCGAACCGATGCACAAAGTCGGCGATGCCCCAGCGGACCTGCGTGATCTTGTCTCGGGCAGAGGCCAGCGGCATGATCATGTGGTTGTATGGCTGCGCGATGGCGTTCCCGTGGCCTCGCGCCGCAGCGCTCTGCCGGTCCGCCTCCAGGATCCGTGCGTAGAGGTCCGGGGCGCTCTGCTCGATCCACCGGGCCAGAGTCGGGCCGACGTTGAAAGAGATCGTGGCGTAGTTGTTGACGATGCGGTCGATCCGCCCCGCGCCGTCGAGGATGCGCGCCGCGGCGTTGGGCGCGTAGCACTCCGTCGCGATGCGCGCGTTCCAGTCGTGGGCCGGCGCGGCGGAGTCGTCGATCTCGATCGCCTCCAGCCACGGATGCTCGCGAGCCGGCTGGTAGAAGTGCCCGTGGAGGCAGAACAGCGCGCTCACGAGGTGTAGCGGGTCTGTCCTCGAGGCAGGACGACGATGCCGGACGGATCGACCTGGAAGCGCTGCGCGTCGCGGAGCGGGTCAAACCCGATCGTTTCGCCGTCCGCGATGACGTTGTAGCGGTCGAGGATGGCGCGGCGCAGCCTGGTCTCCGTGCCGACCGTGGAGTGATCCATCACGATGGATTCCTCGACCACGGCGCCCCGGCCGATCTTGACGCCGCGGCCGATGATGGATCGCCGGATCGTCGCGTCTTCGACCCGGCTCCCCTCGCCGATCAGCGAGTCGGTCACCGCGCCTCCGATCATGTGTGCGGCCGGCCCGCCGTAGGCGGCGGTGAGGATCGGCCACTGCGGGTTGTCGAGATCAAACCGCGGCGTGGCGCCCAGCAGATCCATGTGCGCCTGCCAGTACGCGCCGAGCGTGCCGACATCTCGCCAGTACCCGTGCTCCTCGTAGTGCTGCCGGCCGGGGATCTCGTTGCTCATGAAATCGTACGCGAACACCCCGGCATACGGATACAGCTCCGGAATGATCGTCCGGCCGAAGTCATGATCGGTGCTCCGGCGCGCGTCTTCGATCAGCGTCTCGACCAGGAGGTCGCGGTTGAAGATGTAGTTCCCCATCGATGACAGCGCCCGCTGCGGATCGTCCACCATCGGCGTTGGGCTCGCGGGCTTCTCTTCAAAGCCGCGGATGCGGCCATCGGCCTCAGCCTCGACGATCCCAAACCCCGACGCCTCTTCCACCGGCACCGGCAGCGCCGCCACCGTTACCTGCGCGTCGCGCTCGAGATGAAACGCGAGCATCTGGTTGATGTCCATCCGGTAGATATGGTCCGCGCCGAACACCATCACGATGTCCGGATCAAAGTCCCTGAGCAAATTCAGATTCTGGTAGATGGCATCCGCCGTGCCACGATACCACGACTCGCCCCACCGCATCTGCGGGGGTACCGCGATGACGAAATGGTCGGGGAGCCCGCCAAACCGCCAGCCCATCCGAAGGTGCTCGATGAGCGATTGCGCTTTGTACTGCACGAGGGCGTAGATCGCGTGGATGCCCGAGTTCACGAAATTCGACAGGACGAAGTCGACGATGCGGTATTTGCCGCCAAATGGGATCGCCGGCTTACCACGCTCGCGCGTCAGCGGCTGCAGGCGATCCCCGCGCCCGCCGGCCAGGATGAACCCCAAAATGCGGTGCCGGGTGACGCGGCCCCTCGCCATCAGGGCGGTCTGACCTCACGTGAGGCGAGCACGTGCTCGACGACATCGGGGAACGGGAAGTCCTGGGCTTCGCGTGCGGCCAGGAACGCCTCGTCGCTCTCCAGCACCGGGAGTCCTTCCGCCGCCCGGCGGAAGAGATGCCCCAGGCGTGTGAAGTGCGCGTAGTGCTCGGCGAACCGGCTCTCGGCGTAGTTGCGTGCGGCCTGGGTCGTGATCAGGAACTGCCAGTCCGACGACTGGATGAGGAGCAGTTCCCTGGCCAGCTGCGCCAGGATCCGCCGCAGCATCGGCTGCGCCTCCCAGGCGACACCGGCGGCCAGCGTCCAGAAGTCTTCTTCGGCCGCATACGCCATGTCCCAGGTCCACTCGGTCTCGCGGTTGAGCCACACGCGATGATCTCCACCTTCACCCCACGAGCCTTCGAGCAGCGTGATGGCCTCCGCCGGCGGATGTGCGTCGAGATAGGCACCCAGCGTCTCGACCGCGACGCCCTGTTGGGGCAGCAGTGAGAGGATCTCGCTCAGGAAAATCGGCCCCTCGAACCACCAATGGCCGAAGAGCTCGGTGTCGTACGGGTTGCAGGACATCGCGGGAAAGTGGGCCTTCGTGCTCTCGGCGTCGAGCATGCTGACGATGAGGTCGGCGAAGTGCGTGGCGTGACTGCGTGCGCCCTGCTGGGCGGTCTCCGGGTCGTAGATGAGCTTGGCGCCCAGATCGCTCTTCGGATCGGTGACCCGCCAGTAGCGGATGCCGCCAGGGAAGTGCTTCTTGTGGAACTCAAGATACGAGCCATCGCCGGGATAGCCAACTTCTCGGCTCCACACCTGCAGCGTAGTTTGCGGGTCGCGGGTGAACGCCACGGCCTCACCGACGCCGCCGCGCGAGGCGATGACGTAGGGCCGGTACGGTGTGCGCTCCCGCCGGTACGTCGGATGCTCGGCACCGGAGACCGCGCGCAGCGCAGGGTAGTAATCGCGATACGCCGACAGCGGCTCGCCGCCCCGCAGCAGATGCGCGTCGGTGATGAAGTACTCCAGGTGGTGCGCGGCGAGGAACTCTTCAATCCCGCGCCTGCGCCGGCGCACCTTGCCCCGCAGCGGACCGGCCGGCGGAGTCCACTCGTAGCGCGCGCGATAGCCGCATTCGGGCAGCCAGACTCCACGCGCCGGCGACCCGAAATGGCGGGCGTGCGTCGCCTTGCCAACGCGCAGATGCAGATCGATCGACTCTTCGCGTGCCAGCAGCGGCAGGTATCCGTGCGTCGCGGCCGAGGTGATGAGTTCGAGCGTCCCAGACGCTGCGAGGCGGCGGAAGGCGCCGATGAGATCGCCGTTCAGCGCTGTGAATTGCTCGAGCAGATGCCGGTACGTGCGGTCCCAGAAGACGGCCAGATCGGCCAGTGCCGTCTGGCCGCTGGCGTCGAAGTGCGCGCGGTTCTCCGCGACCGACTCAAGCCGCTGGCGGAGGAACGCCTCGATCTCCGGTGGATACGACGGGTGCGCAAGCTGCTCGCAGAGGATCGGTGAGAGGTTGATCGAGAGCGGGGTCTGCGATCTTCCGGCCGGCAGGCGCTCGAACTGCTCGATGAGCGGCAGGTAGCAGCCGATCGTCACCTCGGAGAGCCAGTCACTGCCGTGCGGCCACCGCCCATGCCCAAGAACCAGGGGCAGGTGCGAATGAAGAATCAAAAGGAAGTGCCCGCGGGGAGGGGCCATGACGCCTCCGTCTCACTTGGCGTCGGTCGCGAGGAAATCCTCCCGCGTGGTTCAGCGGTGCCGGCGGAACCAGTCGACCGTTGCGCTCAACCCCGCGTCAATTGTGGTCTGCGGCGTCCAGCCGAGGCGCTCGCGCGCCCCGCCCGCATCGAGCGTGATGTGGCGCACGTCGCCGGGCCGCGGCGGACCGTGGACGGCCGGCGCCAGTGTCCCCACGGCCGCGGCGAGTCGCTCGTACAGCGTGTTTACGCTCAGGGCCTGGCCCGTGCCGATGTTCCACGCGCCCGCGGCGCGGCGGTCGGCCGCCAGCAGGCTGGCGCGAACGACATCGTCAACGTAGACGAAGTCGCGCGTCTGCTCGCCATCCCCGTGGATCGTCGGCGTCTTCCCCTCGAGCAGCGCGTTGGTGAAGATCGCAACGACCCCGGCCTCCCCGTGGGGATCCTGACGCGGCCCGTAGACATTGGCATAGCGCAGCGCGCAGGCGCGGAGGCCGTGCAACCGGCCATAGAGGGCGAGGTACCCTTCCGCCGCATGTTTGCTGGCGCCGTAGGGCGACAACGGGCGAATGGGCGTTGATTCGTCCGCGGGGAGACGGTCGGGTTCGCCGTAGAGCGCGCCGCCGGTCGAGGCGAAGACCACGTGCTCGACGCCGGTGGCCACGCAGTGATCCAGGATGCGTAGCGTCCCCAGGATGTTGACATCGGCGTCAAACGGCGCGTCGGCGACCGAGGCGGTCACGGAGGCCTGCGCGGCATGGTGGTTGACAATGTGAGGCCGCTCGCGCGCGAAGATCTCGCGGAGCGCCGGGTCGCGGATGTCGGCCTCGTAGAATCGCGCCTTCGGCGAGACGAACTCCCGCCGCCCGCTCACCAGTGAGTCCACCACAACGACCTCGTCGCCGCGGGACAGATGGGCGTCGGCAACCTGAGAGCCGATGAACCCGGCGCCGCCGGTGACGAGCACGCGCATCACATCACCGACGCCGGCGGCGATCCCGCCAGGGGACCATGACGGCCAGGCGCACGCGCACGCCCGCGTCCCCGAGCTCATCACACGGCGGGGGAGGTCGATGTCGGCGCACTCCCGGGACGGCTAGCGGCGAGATTCGCGCTCGAGGGCGCGCCGCACGCGAAGCCCCGCCTTCCGGCGGACACGGTCCAGTGCAGCGGCGGCCGCGTGGAGCTCGGTCAGCGACGCCGCATCGGTCCGCCACTTGATCTCGCGGAGCACCTCGGCCCCGGTCATTTGCGGGGGCGTCCGGGTCGCTGCGCTTCCATGAAGACGAAGATGCCGTGCCGCCTCCAGCGCCCGGAGCACCTCGCGCTGCAGGTCGCGCGGCAGGCCTACGACCTGGTCGCGGATCTGCTGGCGCAACACGATGAGCCGCCGCAGGTCATGGCCGGAGATCGTACGGGCGCGTGGCCGCGTCATCATAACCACCACTGAAGTGTTCGCGTCGTTATGGTGAGCCCCTTCGTGGGTCCATCACGCGTGGCAAGGGAATCATACGCGGCCGACAGAATCCGTGTGCGATGATCCTCGATGACCGCAGCGAGATCGCGCGGATCGACGCCGGGAGCATGCTGGACCACGTCTCCCGCTTCGGCCGCATGACACTCGAGGGGTGGGACGCGGCGGCCGGTGTCCCGCTCCCCGCAGGCGGGCACGCGGGGGGCCCCACCGCGGTGGCGGTGATGGGAATGGGCGGCTCCGGGATCGGCGGCGAACTGCTCCGCTCACTCCTCGCGCCCACGGCGGCCATCCCCGTGATCGTGGTCAGAGACGACCGGCTCCCGAAATTTGTGGGCAGCGGGACGCTGGCGTTCGTCTGCTCCTATTCCGGCGGCACCGAAGAGACGCTGACGGCCTACGACGCGGCGCGCACGGCCGGCGCATCAATCGTAGCCATCACCTCCGGCGGGGTGCTCGCCGATCGCGCCCGGAGAGATCGCTGTCCGACCGTGCGGATCCCGGGCGGCCTATCGCCGCGCGCGGCGCTGCCGTACCTGTTCATGCCGATGCTGCGCATCGTCGCGCGGATGGGGATTGTGCGCGTCGATGAGGCCGACGTCCATGAGGCGGCGACGCTGCTGATCACTCTGGCAGGCCGCTGGGGCGTTGCCGTCCCGACCGAGGACAATCCGCCTAAGCGGCTCGCCGAACGGCTGGCCGGATGTCTCCCGGCGATCTACGCAGCGTCACAGATGACGGCGCCGGCCGCCCAGCGCTGGAAGACCCAGCTCAACGAGAACAGCAAAATGCTCGCCGTGTGGAATGCTTTTCCAGAACTCGGCCACAACGAGACCGTCGGATGGGCCGGCGCGCCCGCCGGTGCGGGTGAGCCGGGGCTGTTTGTCGTCATCCTGCGGGATCGCGATGACAGCGAGCGCACCGCGCTGCAGGTCGAAGTGACCCGGGGGCTCGCGTTCGGCCGGGCACGCGGGGTCGAGGGCGTCTGGTCGGTCGGCATGAGCCGTCTCGCGCGACTGCTCTCGCTGGTGCTGGCCGGGGACTTTATCAGCGTGTATCTCGCCGTGCTGCGCGGGGTCGATCCCACACCGGTAGACGTCATCACCCAGATGAAGCTCAAGATGCAGGAGGCCCAACAGGCCCGCGGAATGGTATAAGGACGCACGTGCAAGGCGGAGGCCGGGATGGCGCGCGTATTTCTAGAGAACATCACCAAGAAGTTCGGCAGCGTGACCGCGGTCAACAATGTCTCGCTCGAAATCCCGGACCGGCAGTTCACCGTGCTCGTGGGACCGTCCGGGTGCGGCAAGACGACCGCCCTGCGGCTGGTCGCCGGCCTGGAAGAGGCGACGGCCGGCAACATTTACATCGGTGATCGCGTCGTCAACGATGTCGCGCCAAAGGATCGCGATATCGCCATGGTCTTCCAGAACTACGCGCTCTATCCCCACATGTCGGTGTACGACAACATGGCGTTCGGCCTGCGCCTGCGGCGGTATGCACGCACCGAGATCGACCGTCGCGTGAAGGAAGCGGCGGGGCTGCTGGGCATCGAGCAGCTGCTGGGGCGCAAGCCCAAACAGCTCTCCGGCGGCCAGCGCCAGCGGGTGGCGCTGGGGCGCGCGATCGTGCGCGAGCCACAGGTCTTCCTGATGGACGAGCCGCTGTCCAACCTGGACGCCAAGCTCCGCGTCCAGACGCGGGCGGAGATCAAGAAGCTGCAGGCGAGGCTGCAGACCACAACGCTCTACGTGACGCACGACCAGGTCGAGGCGATGACGATGGGCGATCGCATCGTCGTCATGCGCGACGGATTGGTCCAGCAGGTCGACAGCCCGCTCAACCTCTACGAGAA
>JBOGSE010000846.1:0-9170 GCA_050694895.1 bacterium
CCTGGGGTGGTAACGCATGAGACTTAGTGGTGTCCTAAAAGGGAGCCATTTGTTTTGAGAGCAAAAGTGCCGTTGTCATCCTGGATTCCCGGGCTCCCAGTCTGCATTTCATAAATGCCTCCCAGAACAAGGAAAACCAATTCTGCGCCGGCCTGAGGCTTGGTCAACATAAAGTTAGTGGATGCACACCCCACCAAATCGAACGCTCCCAAAACAAATCGACCCCAAGACGTGCGGCGTCCGAAACGCCTGCAACGCCGTTGAACATCATCCCGACGAGGTGCTGGAGCGTGCGAGGTGCCGCCGCCTGCGATCAGTACCTGCTTTCTCCTCAGTTTGCGCCTTCATTGCACGGCGCCGCAGGTGGCGTGCCCACGGCAAGGGCCTGCGCTATATCTTGGAGTCGATCACGTTGAGCAACTCGCCCAGCGACCGGTAGAGTTGATACTGTCCTTGGGCGAATTTCTTCGTCTCCTCAGGCGAGCGCACGTAGGGGATCGAGCCGGTCTGAGCAGTGGCAGCCAGCCAAGCCGGGTCGGTGGCGATGGTCTTGAGTACAGTCACCAACTTATTGCGTACGTCGGCAGGCAGCTTGGGCGGGCCGTAGACCGCGCTCCAGCCGACGATACCCTCCATCTCGGCATAGCCCAGCTCGCGCGCCGTGGGCACATCGGGTATGAAGGGCATGCGTTCAGCGTTGGTGATCATCAAGGCGCGCAGGGCACCGCTCTTGATCAGCGCGATAAACGAACCGAGGCTGCCGCAGGAGAAATCGGTCTCACTGGCCATCAGCGACACCGCGGCGTCACCCGTGCCTTTGTAGGCAATCTGGGTCGGCGTCTGATTGGTGAGCTTGAGTATCTTGAACAGAAGGCGCGGCCCCATGTCGTTGGTGGTGAGCACGCCGGCGGTGCCGTAGTTCATGGTATTGCCTTTAGTACGCATCGCGCGCACTAGGTCGTCGAACGTGTTGTACGGCGACTTGGCATTGACGACACAGCCATAGGGGTTCAGCTCGAGCGTGCCGAGGAAGGTGTAGCTGTCCCACTTGTACTTGGTCGTGGTCGGCATGATGGCCGGGAGGATCGCCTGCGAACCGGTGCGCGCAAGCAGCAGAGTGTAGCCGTCGGGCGGCGCGGCCACCACTTGGGCCGAGCCGATTACGCCGCTTGCACCGGGCTTATTCAGGACAACCACCGCCTGGCCCAGAGCGCGCTGGGCGGCGGCGGCGAAATTACGGGCCGCGAGGTCGGCGTCGCCGGCGGCGCTGTAGGGCGCGATCAGCGTTATCGGTCGGTTCGGGTAGGGCGCCTGGGCGAGCGCGCTGCTGCCGGTCAGCCAGGCCACCAGGGTCCCCGCCGTGGCCAGCCGGCGCACGAGCCGTTGGGATCCGATGAAATTCATTGCGTCTGATGCGAAGGCCATGCTGTTGTCTCCTAGTTGTTTTGTGTGGTTTCGGTAGCGATGATGTGCCCTGTCAAGGCGGAGCCTTGACGTGATCCGCGCGCCGCTGATCGCGCAGGACCATCACGCAGTCCACGGCGACGGGGCCGGTCGGACCGACGAGCACGGGGTTCAAGTCGAGTTCGGCCAGCACGGGCTGCATCGCCGCCGCCCAGCGCGAGAGGTCGGCCAGCATGCGCGCGATCGCACCGCGGTCGACAGCCGGCTGGCCACGCACACCGTCGAGCAGTGCGGTCATGCGCAGTTCGAGAAGCATCTGCTCCGCCTCGTCCGCGTTGAACGGTGCATGGCGAAACACCACGTCCTTGAGTACTTCGACGAGCACGCCGCCGAGCCCGACCATCACGACCATGCCGAACACCGGGTCGCGCTGCACGCCGACCACGAGTTCCAGATGCCCCTGGGTCATGGCCTGCACCAGCACGCCGTGCAGGCGGGCTTGCGGCAGCGCACTGGCAGCGCGCTGCATCAAGGTCTGGTAGCCACGCCGCACCGCGGCCTCGTCGTCGAGCTTGAGCAGCACGCCACCGATCTCGGTCTTGTGCGTGATATCGGGCGATTCGATCTTCAATGCGACCGGAGCGCCCGTAGCGCGCCAGAAAGCGACGGCCTCGTCCTCGTCGTGTGCCAGTGCGACCGCGGCCATCGGCACGCCCACGGCACGCAGCCATTCGGCGGCCTCCACGCTGGCCTGGACGCCGTCGGCCAGGCCTTCGGGCAGCGCGGGCGTGGCAAGCGCTGCCAGGGGTTGATGTGCACCGGCCTTGCGCCGAAACGCGTGGTGGCGCGCGAGCGCGGCGGCGGCCTCGACCGCGCGTTCGCCCGCCGTGAACACCACGAGTCCCTGTGCGCGCAGCCTCTGCAGTGCCTCGTTCGGCGCGGCGACCCAGCAGACGAAGAAGGGCTTGCTGGTGCGGTCGCGGATCTCGGTGAAGATGCGCACCAGGGTGTCGATGTGCGCGGTCATGAGCTGCAGCCAGACGATGCCTATGTGCACGTTCGGATCGTCGAGCAGTGCCACGACCGATTCACGCAGCAACTCAGGCCGCGCAACGAACTGGCCGGTCACGTCCACCGGGTTGCCGGCCGCGCCGAACGTGGGCATCACCTTGGCCAGCCGCGATTGCGTTGCAGGCGTGAGCTCGGGCATGACAAGGCCGACTTCTTCGGCGCGGTCGGCCATCATCACGCCCGCGCCGCCCGACTGGGTGACAATTCCCAGCCCGTTGCCGAGCGCCACGCGCTCCTGGCTCAGCGCCTCAAGCATGTCGAGCATCTGCTCTTCGTTACGCGCACGCAGCACGCCGTATTGGCGGATCACCGCGTCGAACACGGCGTCCGCGACGGCCAGCGCACCCGTATGCGACGCAGCAGCGCGCTGACCCGAGGCCATGCGGCCGACCTTGGTCAGCACCAGCGGCTTGTTCAATTCGAGGCAGCGCTTGGCCAAGCGGATCAGCGACGGCCCGTCGTCGAGGCCTTCCAGATAGCCGGCTGCGACGCGGATGCGCTGGTCTTCGATCACGCTCAACATCAGTTCGCTGAAGTCCAGGTCGGCCTGGTTGCCGGTGTTGATGAAGTACCCGAGGCCCAAGCCGCGCTGGCGCGCCAGCGCCGCAATCGCGGTGCCGAACGCACCGGACTGTGTGACGAAGGCAATCGGCCCCGGCCCGGTCTCGCCATCGGCATACTGGCTGAAGGTCGCGTAGACATTCTCGAAGGCGTTGACGAAGCCCAAGCAGTTCGGCCCGCACAGCACCATGCCGTGCGAGCGCGCGCATTCAGAGAGCGCGTGTTCCATCGCCAAGCCCTGGGGTCCAGTTTCGCCGAAGCCGGAACTGAAGATCACGGTCGCGCGGATGCCGCGTCGACCGAGCGCGTCGATGCTCTTCAGCACTTCGCTTGCCGGCACCGCGACGATTGCAAGATCGGCTGCCTCGGGCAGGCTAGCGATCGTCGGATAGCAGGTAAGCCCCTCGATTTGCGAGTACTTCGGGTTCACCGGCAAGATGCGCCCTTTGTAGCCCTTCTCGATCAGGTGCTTGAGCGGTCGCCCGTTGATCTTGGACAGATCGGACGACGCGCCGATCACTGCAATCGACTTGGGATGAATCAGCCCATTAATCGCATCGGCGCTGTTCGCGCGGTTCGAATTGGTGGAAATCATAGAGGGTGGTTAGTTGATAGCAGAGATGCCGGTCTGCGCACGGCCGAGCACGAGCGCATGAATGTCGTGCGTGCCTTCGAGCGTGTTGACGGTCTCCAGATTAAGGACGTGGCGGATCACATGAAAGGTGTCGGAGATGCCGTTCCCGCCGTGGATGTCGCGCGACATGCGCGCGATGTCGAGCGCCTTGCCCGCGCAGTTTCTCTTAAGCATTGACACCATCTCTGAGCTCGCCTTGCCTTCGTCGCGCAGGCGACTCAGGTGCAGGCAGGCGATCAGGCCCAGCGTGATCTCGGTCTGCATGTCGGCCAGCTTCTTTTGCACGAGTTGGTTGGCGGCAAGCGGCCGGCCAAACTGCTTGCGGTCCAGCGAATACTGGCGCGCAGCATGCCAGCAGAATTCGGCGGCGCCCATCGCGCCCCAGCATATGCCGAAGCGCGCGTTGTTCAGGCAGGCAAAGGGCGCTGCGATGCCGCGTGCACCGGGCAGGCGCTGCTCTTCGGGGACGAACACGTCATCCATGTAGATCTCGCCGGTGGGCGATGCGCGCACCGAGAACTTGCCCTCGATCTTGCTGGTCGACAGCCCCTTCATGCCGCGCTCGAGGATGAAGCCGCAGACCCTGCCTTCGTCGTTCTTGGCCCACACGATCATCAGGTCGGCGATCGGCGCGTGCGTGATCCAGGTCTTGTTGCCGGTGAGGCGATAACCGCC
Organism: bacterium; assembly: GCA_050694895.1. Lineage (GTDB taxonomy): Bacteria > Sysuimicrobiota > Sysuimicrobiia > Sysuimicrobiales > Humicultoraceae > JBQTJP01. The sequence continues at coordinate 4,346 of JBOGSE010000846.1, forward strand.
ATCAACCTTGCGCGCGCGGCTTATCATCGAGCTCGGGTCGGATCCGTGATCGGGCTCCGTCAGGCCGAAGCAACCGAGCTTGTCGGCGCGCGCCATCGCCGGCAGGTACTTCTCGCGCTGCTCCTGGCTGCCGAAGAGGTAGATAGGCATCATGCTCAGCGTGCTCTGAACGCCAAGCGCCGAGCGAAAGGCCGTGTCCACCCGTTCGAACTCGCGCGCGATCAGTCCGTAGCCCACGTAGCTGATGCCTGCGCACCCGAAGCCGTCGATGGTCGCGCCCAGGAATCCGAGCGCGCCCATCTCGCGCATAACCTCGACGTCGAATCGCTCGTGGCGGTGGGCTTCCAGGATGCGCGGCATCAAGCACTCTTGCGCGTACTTGCGCGCGCTGTGGCGGATCATCACTTCCTCGGGCGTCAGCAGGTCGTCTAGGCGCAGGGCATCCTTCCAGTCGAAGGCCACGTCCTGCATTCCGGCCTTGCGCAGCGTCAGTTCGTCGGGTGCGGCGTTCATGCTGGGCGCGCCTCGGCCGCGGGTTGCTGCGATGGCCGGAACTTCGGGATGCCGGCCTCTTCACTGATGTCTTCGAAGTACGCCTCGACGCGCATGCCGATGCGAAGGTCCTCGGGCTTGCATTGAGTGACCTGGCCGTACATTCGCGCACCGTCATCGAGATTGATCAGGCACATCAGCACCGGCAGCTCGGCCTGCCAGCCGGGGAAGTTCATCGCCACCGAGCGTGAGATAGTGTACGAGTACACGCTGCCGAAGGGCTTGGCATCCGTCCACGTGAGTTCGCGGCTACCGCATTCGATACACCAGGGCTTGGGATGGAAGTTGAACGTCGCGCAGCGCTGGCATTTTTGCAGCACGAGTTTGCCGTTCTTCGCAGCGGTCCAGAACGGGCGCGTCAGGTCGGTGATGACGGGCAGGGGTTTGCTCAGGGAAATGTCGGTCATGGGTTCAGGTCTCCGTTCCAAGAATCAGGGAAATGCAGCTGCGACCCGGGCGGCCATAAGGGATGCCACCGAACCCGCAGGCCGCGCCGATGGTTGCATTCGGCACCTGTCGCGCGCCGGCTTCGCCGCGCAACTGCGTAACGGCCTCGATCAGCGGCATGAAGCCGCCGATTGCACCACCCGGCTGGCCGCCGGAGAGCTGGCCGCCATCGGTAGAGAGCGGAAAGTCGCCGTCGAAACTCAGGTCATGGTCCTCGACGAACTGGCCGCCTTCGCCTTTCTTGCAAAAGCCGTAGTCCTCGATCGTCATCATCGCAATGAACGGGTAGTCGTCGTAGGGCTGCAGGAAGTCGATGTCCTGGTGCGTAACGCCTGCCATCTTCATCGCTTGCGGCGCGGCCTGGACAAAGCCGGTGTGGGTGATGTCGGGCAGAGTACGGGAGCCGTGGTAGTAGTTGTTGGCTTCGCCTAAGCCGCGCAGGTATACCGGGCGGTCTGTGATCGACCTCGCGGTCTTCGCCGACGTCACGATGTAGGCCAGACCGCCGTTGACGATGGGTACGCAGTCGAGCAGGCGTATCGGGTCAGACAACATCCGTGATTCGAGGTATTCCTGCAGCGAGAAAGGCTTGCGATAGATGGCGCCGGGGTTTAACGAGGCGTGGTATCGCGCGTTGACGGCGATCTTGCCAAGTTGCTCGGCTTTCAACGCGTGCTCATGCATGTAGCGCGTCTGAACCAATGCAAACTGGGCGCTCGCGCCCATTACGCCGAACGGTCCTTGAAAATCCCAGTAGACGCCGCGCGTGCGTTCTGGAGAGAGTGGCAGCCCGGGAGCGACCGACGCAATGTTCAGCGGCGTATCGGCACCGACGACGAGCACGCGATCGACGATTCCCGAACTGATCATCGCGGCCGCTCGGATCAGCATCGACGATGCGGAAGCCCCGCCCTGATCGGCCCGCAGCAGCACTTGCGGGCTGATGCCCAGGTTCTCGGCCACGGCCGCCGACCAGTTGACGGTGTGAGCGACTTCAGCATGCGACACGCCGAGGCCCTGGCCGTCGAAATCGTTCTTCGACATGCCAGCTTTTTGCAGCGCCAGGTCGGCTGCCCAGGCGATATACTCGTCGACGGTGAGCACGGTCTCACCGGGCTTGGCTCGGCTGTAAGGCGTTCGGCCGTAGCCAACGATGGCGACTTCTGCGCGCATAGAGGTCCTTCCTTAGTGGTGGTGGGTGAGGGAGGTGAGGGCGATATTCGATACGTCGTCGCGGCTCATCGCCCCGCGAACACGGGTGGGCGGCGCTCGGCGAAGGCCTGCATGCCTTCCTTTTGGTCAGTCGTGTCGAACAGCAACTCGAACGCGCGACGCTCAAGCAGCAGACCGGTGGCCAGCGGTGCATCGGCGCCAGCGAGTATTACTTCCTTGAGCAGGCGCAGCGCCAGCGGCGGGCGCGAGGAGATGAGGACAGCGAGGTCCAGTGCGCGTGCTTCGAGCACATCGTCGTTGACCACTTCGCTCACCATGCCCATGGCCAGCGCCTCATCGGCACCCACCGGCTCGCCAGTCAGCATCAGCTTCATCGCGTGGTATTTGCCCACTGTTTTGATTAAGCGCTGCGTTGCCCCTCCGCCCGGCATGATGCCGACACTGACTTCGGGCTGTCCCAGCCGCGCGCTGCGCGCGGCAACGATGATGTCGGCGTGCAGCGCGAGCTCGCAGCCGCCGCCCAGGGCCGGGCCAGCCACCGCCGCGATCAACGGCTTCGAGAATTCGGCGATCGCCTTCCAGTAGCGCAACACCCCCAGGCGCCAGACGTCGGACGGCCCGAGCGCTGCGACCTCCTTGAGGTCCGCACCGGCGGAGAAGTACGTACTGCCGCCGCACAGCAAGACGCAGCGCACGCTGTCGTCCTGGTCCAGCGCGAGGAAGGTCTGGGCCAAGGCCTGCCGCAGCGCCGTGTTTAGCGCATTGCGCGCCTCCGGACGGTTCAGCCGCAGGCGAACCACGCCGTCGCGCGGGCGGTCCATCAGCACCGGTGCCGTAGCCTCTGTCGCCTCAGGCATGTCTTTCATGTCTAGTCTCCTCAGTTGTGATCTGGGAGTCATTGTGGCAGTCGCGCAATCATTCTAAAAGTTTTGTTTTAGAATGCAACATATTCATATTCCAAATACCATTACGTGTTTCGAACAACACACTCCCGGATTGGGCGGACCCTACGTATGAACCTTCGCTCGCTGGATCTAAACCTGCTGCTGATCTTCGATGCTGTCTATAGCGAGCGCAGCATTTCGAAAGCTGCGCACAAGCTGAACCTGTCGCAGCCGACGGTGAGCAATGCACTGGCGCGGCTGCGCGAGCGGCTGGAAGACCCGTTGTTTGAGCGCAGCTCGCAAGGCATGGCGCCCACGCAGCGCGCCAAGACGCTGGCCGCGCCGATCCGCCAGGCGCTGGACGTGCTGGAGCGGGGCTTGCGCGGGGATGACGCGTTCGATTTCAGCCACTCGGACCGAGAGTTCGTGATCGCGGTAGAGGACTACGGCGAGGTTGTGATCCTGCCGCGTTTCATCGACTGGCTGGTCGAGGTGGCCCCGAATATCCGGATCCGAATCCGGCCCGAGCCCAGCGAGCAACTCAAGGGCGAGCTGCGCGACGGTGCGGTCGATCTGGCGCTGGACTATTTTGCGCTGAAGGAGGCGCCCTACCGCAGCGAGTGCGTGCTCACGGAGACGCTGCTGTGCCTGTCACGGCGCGACCATCCCGTGGTGACGGAGCGGCTCAGCTTGGACGTTTTTCTCGCGTTACCGCATGTGGTACTCGCGCCGAGGACCAATGCGCAGCCGATGATCGATCTCGCACTGTCCAAGCGCGGCCTAAAGCGGCATATTGCAGTGACGGTGCCGCACTTCCTGTCGATGCCGGTGATGGTGCAGGCCACCGACATGATCTGCACCTTGCCCCGGCGCATGGCCCACCTCTATGCCGATCACTTCAGGCTCAAGTCGCACGCCGTGCCGTTGCGGACCCCGCAGTTTCCGGTCTATTTGATCTGGCACGAGTCGTCCGAATCTGATGCTGGGCACCAATGGTTTCGCAACAATTTGATTGGGTTTTGTCAGAGGCTGTGAGACGGTGCGTTGGCTATGCAGGTCAAGAACTTCGATCAGGAACACGCTCATCAATGTTTCGCCAGCACTTTTTCTTTTTAGCCTGCTCAACCAGGGGTAATCGTATCTTTCGTGCAAATTGATACGGTTAGCCAAAAAATCCCTATATAAATCAATAACTTATAAATCCGGTGTTTTTTGCTCCGCTGTCGGTGATGTCCCGCCCACCACGCACATCGCCACGGCGCCACGCCAAGTGTGGTGCTGGGACATGACCTACCTGCCCGCTGCGGTGCTGGGACGCTGGTTTCACCTGTACCTGATCCTGGACCTGTACAGCCGCAAGAGATCGTGGGCTGGGAGGGGCACGACAGCGACCACGCTGACCATGCCGCGCACCTGGTGCGCCGCACGGCGCTAGCCGAGGGCATTGCCGCCTTGGAGGCCAAGCCGGTGTTGCATGGCGACAATGGCTCCACGCTCAAGGCCACGACGGTGCTGGCGATGCTCCACTGGCTAGGCGTCAAGCCCTCGTACTCGCGGCCGCGTGTCAGCGACGACAACGCCGAGGCCGGGGTCGTTTTGTTTTTGGTGCAAAAAGTCCCGGGAGCGTTCGATTTGGTGGGGTGTGCATCCACTAACTTCATGTTGACCAAGCCTCAGGCCGGCGCAGAATTGGTTTTCCTTGTTCTGGGAGGCATTATGAAATGCAGTCTGGGGGCCTGGGAATCCAGGATGACAACGGCACTTTTGCT
>JBOGSE010000847.1:0-4791 GCA_050694895.1 bacterium
GAGCACATCAAGAACCATGTCGCGTTCTGGAGAGGCGTGACCGTCCAGCGGTAGGGCCCGCCCGGAGCTCGCGTCATCGTGCCGGGTCTATCGCTCGCCTGACGCCGAGATACGTCGGAAGCACATCCGGATGTTGGGCCAGAGCGTTCGGCGTGCCCCTGTACCGCACGTATCCGGTTTCGAGCACGACCACGGTATCCGCCACCTTGAGCGCGGCATCGACCTTTTGCTCGACGAGCAGGATACCAACGCCGCGCATTTTCATCGTGTGCACCGTCTCGAGCACCCTCTGCACCAGCGCCGGCATCAACCCTTCCGTCGGCTCGTCCATTAAGAGGTAACGCGGCTCGGCGCACAGGGCTCTGGCGGTGGCCACCATCTGCTGCTCGCCTCCGCTGAGCGTGCCCGCGCGCTGTCCCAGCCGGTCTTTGAGCACCGGGAGGATGTCAAAGACCCATTCGAACACGGCGGGATGACTGCCCTTGACCAGCAACCCCATCCTGAGATTCTCCTCGACGGTGAGGAAAGGAAACAGGCCACGGCCCTGGGGGACGTACGCGACGCCACGCCGTGGGATCGCGTGAGGCGATAGCGCCGTGAGCTCTTCGCCGTCCAGGCGGATACTCCCCGATCGGGTTTTCACCAGGCCCATAATGGCCCGCAATGTCGTGGTCTTGCCCGCGCCGTTCCTTCCGAGGAGCGACAGGACACGGCCGGATTGCAGCTCGAGGGAGAGCGCGTGAAGAACCGGCGCCCCGCCATACGCACACGTGACGCCTTCCAGCGTCAGCATGACCCTCGCAAGAGAGCATCCCGGCGCATGATCATCCGCCCAGATAGACGCGCTGCACGTCCGGGTTGCGCTCGATCTCCCGCGGCGGACCTTCGGCGATGATGGTCCCGTTATCCATCACCGTGATCCTGCTGGAAAGGTCCAGCACAACCTGCATGTTGTGCTCGATGAGAAGGATCGTGACGCCCGCCGCGATCCTCCGGACGAGCGCCGCCAGGGCCGCGGTTTCGTCGGGGGCCAGACCCTGGGTCGGCTCGTCGAGGAGCAACACCCGCGGTTCCAGTGCGAGCGCCATGGCGACCTCCAGCAGCCGCTGATGCCCATACGGAAGGGACCCGGCTTCGTGGTCGCGGGCGTGCGCGAGTCCAACATCCCGTAGCGCCGCCTCCGCTCGTTCGTTGACCGCGTGTGCGTCCAGGGTAAGATGGCCGGCGAGTGATCGCATCAGGCGACGCTGCGCGGGGAGCGCGACGTTTTCATAGACCGTCAGGTTTCGGAAGATGCTGCTGATCTGAAACGTATACACGAGGCCGATGCCGACCCGTTCGTGGGCCGCAAGGGCGGTGATGTCTCGGCCATCGTAGAGCACCCGGCCTGCGGTGGGGGCGATCCGGCCGCTGATCATGCTCACCAGCGTCGTCTTGCCCGCGCCGTTGGGTCCAATGATCGCGCGGATCTCCCCGGCGTCGAGCGTGAAGTCGACGGACCGGACCGCCTCCAGCCCGTCAAAGGACTTCCTCAAGGCCACGGTCCGCAGCAGGGGCGCGGCGTCCGCCCGATGCGCTATGGCAGCCATCGCAGCCATCGCGCCCTGATCCCGCCCACGATGCCGGAAGGGAAGCGCATGATGAGCACGACCAGCACGGCACCGACGACGATCAGGTAGCCGGCCGTTCTTTCGCTGGCGATGTCGACCAGGTAGGTCATGAGGAGTGTTCCGACGAGCGGCCCAACCGCCGTCCCGATGCCACCGAGCAGTGTCCACAACAGGGGCAAGATCGAGTACAGGATCGACGCAAACGTGGAGCCGACATAGGAGAAGAGCAGGGCGAAGGTCGCCCCCGCGATCCCCGACATGCCGCCAGAGATGATCAACGCGACGAGCTTGTACCTGAACGTGTCGTAGCCGAGCATCCGGGTCCGGTCCTCGTTCTCGCGGATGGCGATCAGCACCCGGCCCGCTGGTGATCGGATCACCCAGAGACCGAGCAAGAAGCACAGCGCAAATGCGCCCAGGGCGACGTTGTACTTGACGGCCGCGTCGGCAAACACGATGTCCGCACCGCCGATGTGCAGAGGCTGCAGGCGCCCGGTCAGGGTGAGCCCCTGGTCGCCGCCGGTGATCCTGTTGAAGAGCAGCGTCGCGAGATAGAACACCTGCGCAAACATCATCGTGACGATGAAGAACCCCACGCCCGTCGTCCGGAGCGCCAGGATCCCGATGCCCGCCGACAGCACAATGCCGGCGAGCGCGCCGGCCAGCAGCGCCTCCACGGCGCCAAACCCCAGATAGTAGACCGTGAGTCCCGCCCCGTAAATGCCGGCGGCAAAGAACATCGCGTGTCCCAGGCTCATCAACCCCGTGTAGCCGAGGAGCACGTTGTAGCCGGTGGCAAACGCGGCGAGCACCATGATCCGGGCCAGCATGGTGTGGTGGAATGGCGGGAGGATGAACTGAAGGCCGGCGAGGCACAGAAGAACCCCAAGGTGAACAGGCAGGATGGCGCGGTGCGCGCGCACGCTCAGACGCTTCCTTCCCGGACGAGCCCGCCGGCCCGCACGACCAGAACGAGCGCGACCAGCAGCGACGCGATGATCTTCGCCAGCGTCGGCGAGAAAAACACCGACACGACGCCGTCGGTGATCCCGATCATGAACGCGGCCGCCACGGTGCCTTTCAGGCTCCCGAGCCCGCCGATAATGACCACCATGAACGACAGCAGGAGCGCGTCTAGCCCCATCAGGTAGTGGGCCTGCTGCACCGGGACCACCAGCACGCCGGCAATGGCGGCAAGAATGGCGCCGAGCGCAAAGGCGGAGGCGTAGATCCGCTCCACCGGCACGCCGAAGGCCTGCGCCATCTCGCGGTTCTGCTGTGTGGCGCGCATGTAGAGACCCAGCCGCGTCCGCGTCACCAGCAGCCAGGTGGCCGCCAGCAGCAGGGTCGTCAGCGCGCCGACCACCAGCTTGTATCCTGAATAGCCAAACCACGGGAACTCCACGAGAAAGTAGATGGGTGCGACCACGGGGCGCGCCTCGGGCCCATAGATGCTGAGTGTGAGCTGCTGGATGATGTACAGCAGTCCGATCGTCGCCACGATGGTGGCCTCGGGTGCATACCGGATCGGGCGCAGGATGAACCGGTCGGCCAGCAGAGCGATGCCGCCGACGATGACCGGCGCCACGACCAGCGCCAGCCAGAAACTGCCCAACGTCTCTGTGACGAACCAGGCGATGACCGCGCCAAGCATGAAGAACTCGCCGTGCGCCACGTTGACGATGCGCATGACGCCGAAGACCAGAGACAGGCCAAGGGCGACAAGCGCCAGCACCAGGCTGGATGAGACGCCTTCGAGGAGGGCGAGCACGAGATGGCCTTCGATGACTATGTCCCCCTGCTCGGGAAAGCGGACCGACCCCGTGCGGAGGCACGCCGTCTCAGGAGGGTCGCGGCAACGATCATCGCGAGCAATGCTGCCGCCGCCAGGTAAGGCCACCAGGGAATCGCACCCTCGGCCGGCCGTGGTGGACCCGCCGCGACGAAGATTCCCAGCGTGCTCGATTCGCCGTAGACTTTTTGGCTCGTCGGAAAGGCCGTCGTGGGGATCCGCGTCCATTCTGTACCGGACCACCCCAGGATGTGCTCCGCGTGCAGGGGATACGTGAGGAGCACCGTCACCGCCCTGCGCAACACCACCGGCTGGCCGGACGCGGCGTACCGCGCTTCGATCAGGTAGGCGTTCCCGTCGATGCGCACGTTTGCCGGCACCGGCGGCAGCCTGCGGGGATGCAGCGGCGCGATCTTCACCTGAATCGAGGACTCTCCCTCCCGAGGCGCCACCGCGTCTTGCGGGAAGACCGCTACTGCCTGGCCGTCACCTGTGGCGATCGACCCGGCGCCGGAGCCGCGTGCTGCAAGCGGCAGCGATCCCCCACCGGCGAGCGCCGGCGGCCCGCCCCATGGGATGATCGGCAGCGGACGCACCCATCGATAGGGATTGAGCGGGACCAGCCCATCAAAGAGAACGCGGCCGGGGTCTCCGGCGACGATCAGCGCGGTGAGGAGATATGCGGCCGCGGCTGCGATGCCCAGCGCGAGCCATCGGCGGCCGCCAAACGAGACGTGCTCGGCGGACGCATTCTCACCGCGCCTCATGGAACCGCGATAGGGTGCGTGGCGAACGCCGGAGGCCAGATGATGGCGCGTGTGCGGGGACGAACCCACTTCCAGATCATCCGGCCCGCACGGAGATTGCTTCCGGCATCGGGATGGCCCGGCTGTGCGAACTCCAGACCGCTTCCGTCGGGGAGCGAGCCGGCGGGCAGCCGCGTGGCGCGTGCCGCCCGCGCGACCTCCGATGGCGAGAGATCGCGGGCCGCGGGGAGCACGTGCCCGAAGAGCGCGACGCCCCCCGCGAAGCCGGAAAGCCCGGCCGACCCCATCGCGCTCCCATAGCGGCGGGCGTATTCGGTCCTGCCCCAACGCAGGGCCCGGGCTCCATCGGGTGAGAGTCGATCGGGACGCAGCGCCTCTGCGTCCGGCTTGTCGGATGCGTACAGACCCACGGCATGCTCTCCGAGAATCTGGCCGAAGACCGGATGGCAGTAACTCGAGCTCGTGCCGATACTGGCGACGAGGGACACGCGTCTTCCGACAATCGCCCAGCGCAGTGCCACGCCATCCTGAAGATAGGCCGCCACGACGAGGACGTCCGCGCGCGATTCGGCGATTTTTGCGGCAAGCTCGTCATAGTTCGCCCGCCGCACGTCATACGGCA
>JBOGSE010000848.1:0-1226 GCA_050694895.1 bacterium
CAGATGGTCCTCTCCCCCATCGTGCCAGATGAAGGCCAGGCGCCCGCCCGCCGGCGACCACCGGTGTCCATCAGGGTGCCGTACGTGAAGGACTTCGTCGAGCGTGATCGCCGAGACGTCTCTCGCGGGGGCCTCACGGGGTGGGGCCTCACGGGCAGGCGCCTCGCGCGCAGGCGCCTCGCGGGCGGCAGCCGGCGGAACCGACCCCGACTGGACGGCGTCCTGCTGCGCGGTTGTCTGATGGGGGGATGGATCGGGCACGGCGACACCTCCGGCGGGCGCGATCGTTGCCCGGCTAGGTTCGATGCCCCCAGCGATCGGTCCTCCGGAGCACGTGTCCGTTCCTGCGGAGTACGCTCAGGGCCCGACGATCAGTCGGACCAGTTTGTCATCACCAGGACGGACGCGGCCGATTGGATTGTTGAGGTTGTTCGTCAGGAAGTACAGCGTGCCATCGGGCGCTTCCGCAACGTCCCTGAGGCGGCCAAACTGCTTGGCAAAGTATCGCTCGATGCGGGCCACGCGCAAACCCTCCGGCCCTTCGAGAACGGCGCGATAGAGCGTCTCGCCCCGCAGGCCGGAGAAGACGAATGAGTCGGCCCATGGCCCTCGTGTGACAAAAGTCGCCCCCGCGGGTGCCCATGTCTCCCGCTCGCCACTGTCCGCGAGCGAATCCACGAAGCGTGGATCGCCCGGGGCTCCCGTGACGACCGGCCAGCCATAATTCCGTCCTTGTTCGATCACGTTCAGTTCATCCCGACAGCACCCTTCGCGTGCCGTCGGGCCGTGCTCTGTCGCGTAGAGCCGCTTTGTCGTGGGGTGCCAGCCGAATCCCTGGACATTGCGGTGTCCTAAGGAGTACACCGGCGAACCGGGAATGGGGTTTCCCGGAGGGATGCCTCCATCACGGGTGATCCTGAGGATCTTGCCTGCAAGGGAGGTGCGGTCTTGCGCGCGCTCGGCCTTGCCCGAGTCACCTGTCCCGATGTAGAGCAGGCCGTCTGGGCCAAACAGGATGCGTCCACCGGCATGCGACGCGCTCGCGGGAATGCGATCCAGGATGACGCGGTCCACGATGCCGCGACCGTCTCGTTCCGTCATACGAACGATTCGATTCCACGTCTCCCCGCCGGCCTGGTACGTGTGACAGATGTACACGAAGTGGTTACGGCCAAAATCGGGGTCTAGTGCGTGTACCCCAACAACCGGACGACGTCAGGCTGAAA
>JBOGSE010000849.1:0-3247 GCA_050694895.1 bacterium
CGCCACAAGCTCGTCCGCAGTGGCCTTCCGGTGCGCGTCGGTCAGTCCCGCGCCATCGGCCGCCTGGGCGGCCCGAATGTTCGCGGGCGTGTGTGCCGTGCACTTCTTGACCTTGAGCGGATGGCGGCCGGCGAGGGCCAGGTATTCCGACCACAATGGGAACCCGTCGACCGAGAGGACCGAGGTGGTGCCGCCGCGGAGGTGCCGGTCCTTGAAGGCCTGCACCTGCGTGTCCGTGGGCGACTTCGATCCTGTGGCATGCGCGGGCCCAAGGGTGACGCAGTGCACGTGGATGTTGATCAGGCCCGGGGCGATAACGGCGTCCCGATACTCCGTGGTGATCCCGCCGGGCCCGGAGCCTCCACCGACTCTAGCAATTCGCTCGTCTTCGATCACGACGAATCCGGGCTCATAGACCGTGGATCCATCGCCGGTCACTATGGTACCGGAGAGGACTTCGGCCACGACTAGAGGCGGACGCTCAGCGGGCGCCGACGCGCTGATCGGCGCGCTGGCTGGCGGCGTGCAGGGCGGTCAACACCTCGTCGGTCGTCTTGATCTTGCCGAAGACCTCGCCCATGACCCGCAGCGCAAACTCGTGCATCTCGTGGGTCCAGGTGCCGCAGGCATCGTCCACGACGATCACCCGGTATCCAAGGTCTCTCGCGTCGCGCGCGGCGCTCTCGACACACCCGCCGGTCATGACCCCAACCATGATGAGATTCCTGACGCCGATATTCTGCAACACGTAATGAATGGACGTCGAGTTGAACACGCTGCCGGTGGTCTTGTTGAAAACCATCTCGTCGCCTGCGGGGGCGAGTTCCTCCAGAATCTCAGCGTCCCTGGAGCCGGGCGCAGCCTTCAGGCCCAGCTCTTTGTGCGCGAGGCTGCGGTCGCGGCCGTCAGCCGTCATCGCGCAGATACGCGTGAACACCACCTCCACGCCGAGCGCGCGGCAGGCGTCCTGCAGGCGCCGGATATTTGGAACGACCATCTCCAACCGGCGCTCCATGTAGTCCAGACCGTTGGTGTATCCATGGTCCCGCCGGTATTTGAGAATTCCATGATCCTTGTGCGCATCCGCGTACTGCATGTCGATCACCAGTAACGCGGTGTCCTCGCGGCACAGGACGGGATCGGGGAGACGCGGCCTCCAGCCAATGTACGGGTCGTCGCGCGGGATTGGTCCAGTCATATGCGCCTCCCTCCGGTGTTTTTCGGCCTTCGTGCGAGAGGAGCCCTTTCCTGCACCTACGACAGGGCCGAGGCGCCTTGTGGCTAATTCCCTTCATAGAAACATGGACATTCTCGTGATCGGCGCAGGGGTCATCGGCGCGTCGCTTGCCTACCGGCTTGCTCGGGCGGGCGCGGCCGTCACTATTCTGGAAGCGTTGCAGGTAGGCGGCGGCACGTCCGGCGCCAGCTTCTCCTGGACGAATTCCAATGGCAAAACCCCGCGAGCCTATCACGACTTGAATGTGGCGGGCATGCGGGCGCACGCCGAGCTGCGAGACGAATTCGACGACGTACCCTGGTGGCACGGCAGTGGCAACATCGAATGGGCAACGGATGGAGCCAAACGGCAGGCCCTCCAGGCCAAAGTGGAGCGGCTGCAGTCATGGGGCTATAGCGCGGAGCGCCTCACCCCGCAGCAGCTCATCGCGATGGAGCCAGCGGTGGATCCTGCCGCCATCGCCGATGCCGCGATCGCGTACTATCCCACAGAGGGCTGGGTGGACGCGGTGTCTTACGCGCACGCCATGGTGGAGGCCGCGGTCCGCCACGGTGCCCGGCTGCGCACCGACACCCGCGTAACGTCCCTTCACGTCTTTGGAGGCCGCATCACCGGCGCGCGCACCGCCTCCGGCGAGTCGTTCGGCGCGGATATCATCGTGAACTGCGCCGGACATTTGGCAGACGAGGTCGCCGGTCTGGCCGGGGCACGTCTCCCGCTGGCGTCGCGGGCCGGCCTGCTCGTGCTCACCCCACCCGTACCCGCCCCCCCGCAGCGGATCCTCCACGCGCCCCAGTGCAGCATCCGATCCGACGCCGGCGGTCGGTTGATGCTGCACGCGGACGAGCTCGACGGTGAGCTCCGTCCGGACGCGCCTCCTGGTCCTTCGGCACCGCTTGCCCACGAAGTCATGCGGCACGCCGCGGCCGTCCTTCCCGGACTCGCCGGCGTCGCTCCCGAGGCGGTGCGTGTCGGCATCAGGCCGATCCCAGCGGACGGGTTGTCGGCGGTCGGGCCGCAGCCGGGCCTCGATGGATACTATGCGGTGGTCACGCACAGCGGCGTGACGCTCGCGCCGTTCCTGGGAAAGGCCGCGGCGGAAGAGATCGTGCACGGCCGCACCGAGCCGCTGCTCGAGCCATTCAGACCGAGTCGCTTCGCCGGGTGGATTCCATAGACCAAGAGGGTCATCCATGGACTGGCAATCGAACGTCGCGCAGGCGCTCAAGGACAACGGCATCGACATGGTGGCGTATGTGCCGGACGAGGTGACGGGCGGTCTGCTGACATTGCTCGAGTCTGATCCTGCCATCACGATGGTCAGCGTCACGCGGGAAGAGGAAGGCGTCGCGGTGCTCGCCGGGGCGTATCTAGGAGGGAAGCGCGGCGTGCTGATCATCCAGGGCAGCGGTCTCGGCAACGCCATCAACGCCCTGTCCTCCCTCGCCATCGCTTCGCAGATCCCACTTCTCCTCATCATCAGCGAACGCGGGCGCCTCGGAGAGTTCAACCCGGCGCAGGTCCCGTTGGGACGCGCAACCCCTCGTATCCTCGAAGCCCTGGGCGTTCAGGCCTTCTCGATCGGCGCGGGTGATGACGTCGCGCGCACCGTGGACGGGAGCGCCAGGCTCGCCTTTTCCACCTCCGTTCCTGTGGCGCTGCTGTTGAGTCCCACACTCACCGGAGGAAAGACGCTGCGATGATCCGCCTGGACGCGATTCGAGGACTCGCAGACATGCTGGGGACACAACCCGTGCTGGCAAATCTCGGGGGCAATACGTATGACCTCTTCGCCGCCGAAGATCGTCCCGAGAACTTCTACATGTGGGGCGCGATGGGATCGGTCTCCTCGGTCGGACTCGGGCTGGCCCTGGCCCGGCCGGACCTGAGAGTCATCGTGCTGGACGGAGACGGCTCGCTGCTGATGAACCTGGGATCGCTCGCGACGATCAGCGCGTTGCGCCCGCCTAATCTGGTCCACATCGTCTTCGACAACAGGATGTATGAAAC
>JBOGSE010000850.1:0-3211 GCA_050694895.1 bacterium
GTGCAGAAGGAGATCGACAGGTCGCGTAGTCGTCACTCGAGCCGTCGCTGAATTTCAACAGCCGGTGGGACATCGCCTGAAGAGCGACCGGCCGACGTATGCATCGTTTGCCCGTGTCGGTCCGATCTCAAAATGCGTCGCAAGGCTGTTGTTAGCGCTCAAAGACAGGGTTCTGCCAACGCCAGCAAGAAACAACGTGGTCCCTACAGACACCAACCCGACCAAAACGCGGCATCGGACCAAGTTCAGAGCGCCATTAGTCTCGTGATCTCTGTCTCGCAGTCGCTCCGCCTCGTCTTCGCCGGTGCGAGCTTCCATCGTAAACATCGCATCCGCTTTCCGGACGATGTCCACTAAAGCGGATCAAGCTCACGGTGTTGTCCAGCGCCAGAGCCTCTATCACACCCACTCGAGTTCGACACTTTGAGCTGCTATCCGGACGAAGCTGTTCCAGCGAGAGACAAATAACCAGCAAAGAAAGGCGCCGTCTCCGACCGGTGGCAGTTTTTGGGGAGCAGTACGGGGCTGGCCGGAGCCTGAGTCAATAGTCGAGACCCCAGCGTAGTCGTACATGACATCAGGTGGGTCGACCACGACGAACAAAACTCCCGAGAATAGGACTCGTGCGGGCCGGTACGACTCATCCTCCGGCTCCAAACGGGCGTTCGGGTTTCCAACGTCTATGTTGAGTTCAACTACGGCTTCCCGTTTCGCATAGTCCACACTCAACCTCACGAGCTCAGCATCGTGGAGTCCATTTGGCAGGGACTCCTGAAGTTCGTCTAGCGTCAAGTCGGCTGTCCTGTCCTCTTGTTACCGCTTTGGTGACTTACCCCTGCAAGAATACCCAACCCAGGCCAACTGAACCAACCCTAGGCGGGTCCGCACGGGCGACCCGGCCTCGGCATGCAAAGAGACGGCTCCAAAAGGCAAGGAGAGACAATCGGGATCGGCAATTCAATGAGCAGCGGAAGTGGAAACGGCAGCGGAAGCCACCTGGGCCACCAACGACGTGGTGGTTTTGGGAGGCGCACCGGATCAGGAATTTTGGTTCCAGGTGGCAAGTGTTTCCTACCGAAGTTAGTCGGATCATGCCAATGGTCCCTTCCTCTCCAACCAGGTTTACCCGGCTGTCGCGGATGCCAATCTAGCGGTCTACCACTTGGATCACGATAACGCACGCCGTTTGGATCCTTGTGGGTAGGATCGAGCTTCCACTCGGGACCTAGTCCGCCGGGGTTGGGCGGAAGTTCGATCAGGCCGAGCGGATCTACCGCATTTAGCGGGGAGTTCCTAACGTACCCGTAGAGATTGAAATCACTCCAAAGGCCGAGCGGGTCTTCGCTGACGAAGCGCCCAGAACCAGGCTGATAATATCTCGCCCGATAGGAAAATAACCCGGTGCCATCCGCCTCTCGGCCCGTGTACGTGAAGGTGTTGTTGGTGGTCCCGCCACTCGCCACAAACGCACCGAACGGCTCATACGTGTACTCCGTCACCACGGCCCCCGCCCCGTCGCTGAGCGCGACCGTGCTCCCCAGTGCATCCGCGAGATAGTGCCGCGCTCCGACTGAATCCGTCCGCGTGAAGAACTCATCGATCCCGAGCCCGGTCAACAGGTTCGCCGTCGGCGACCCGCCCGCTAGCTCCTGCACCGGGTTGAGGAGATCGTAGAGAAACTGCGTCGTGGACCCACTTACCGTTTTGCTGCGCCGACGCGCCAGTCCGTCGTACGCGAAACTAGCGTTGACGGGACCCGTGACGCCGGTCAACTGATCGCGCACGTTCCAGCTATACGTTCGAACGCCATCGCTCGTCAGGTTCCCGTTCGCGTCGTGCGTGAACGTCGTGCCGCCGAAGACCGCGATTTGATTCGCGTTGAAGCCCCTATGTGTCAAGAATGCGGTTACGCCGCGTGGACGATCGCCGTGCGAGCGCGATGGTCATCAAGGAGTGATCGGTAGATCTCGCGCGCCACAAACCGCTTCAGGCACCGGATAATGTCTTTCTTGCTCAAGCCCTGTGCGGTACGTCGGGTCACGTAGTCGATGGTGGGTTGATGCCAGCGCATGCGGACCGTGACGATCCGGTAGAGCGCGGCGTTCGCTTGGCGGTGGCCACCACGAAAGAGCCGGTGGCGATTGGTCACACCACTCGATGCCGGAATGGGGCACGCGCCGCACAGCTTCGCAAACGCCGCTTCAGACCGCACACGAGCGGGGTTGTCCCCCGCGACGATCATCATCTCGGCCGCCGAGTCTGGGCCGATCCCAAAGGCTGCTCGAAGCGTCGGAGCTGCCGCCTGCGTGATCGCGTCGAGCGCGCCATCGTGGATCTCGATCTCGGTCGACAACGCGAGCCAGCGCGTGGCCAACGCTCGGAGAGCATGCTTCATCGAGGCCGTCGTATCGTCGATGACACCCGGGAGCAGGCGAGCGCAGCGGTCGATCAGCTTCCGGTCGGTCAACGGCTGAAGGGCCTCTCGGAGTTCGCCCGGCGCGTTGACGATCAGCGTCTTCAACGTGATGATCGCCGCACTCCTGGCCTTCACGGCCGTATCGCGGGCTACTTTGATCTGGCGCACCATCTCGGCGGCCCCGTCGGCTGACTTGGGGACCGCCATCTCGGTTCCGGCGAGCACCGACCGCGCCGCAGTCTCTGCATCCATCGTGTCGCTCTTACCGTTGTTGCGGCGCTTTCGTCGGTCACAGTGGCTTACTTCGACAACGGGGAGGGCCTGCCGGCGTACGAAGCTCGCCAGTCCCACCCCGTACGAGCCGGTGCCTTCGATGCCGAATGCCCCGATCGTCCCAAGTCTCCGCGCCCAGGTGACCAGCTCCGCGTAGCCAGCGCGGTCTGCCGACGCGCTGCAGCTCGCCAACCGAGTACCGAGGACATCGATCGCGACGGCAACGTGGACGTACTTGTGGGTGTCGACGCCGACGATGATAGTGGACGGAGACGAAGGGAGTGCGCTGCCGTGCGACATGTGTCGGACCTCTTTCAACAGGCTGCCGACACGATCTGAACGGGCGAGCGGACAGGACTGTGATGGGTCTCTCGAGCCAGGCCCCTATTGGGTCACTGCCCACCCGACAGACCGCATCTGGGTGAGTGCTGCCCGCCCCGGTCGACAGATCAACGCAAGGACACGCGGTCGTTCGTAGCAAGGGTCAGACTGGGCCGAAGCAGCGCCACCATCATGCTCACA
>JBOGSE010000851.1:0-1493 GCA_050694895.1 bacterium
GTAGCTGTTCAGCTCACGTGATGTGGTGATCTCAGGCTGCTGCGGGCTGGGCCAGATCCGGGGTGAGGGCGGGCGGCAGCCATGCTCCGGTGGTGAACAGGCGAGTCATCGCGTCGAGGGTGTCAAGACCCCACTTGGTCGCGGTGGACAGGTAGGATTGCACGACGGCGAAGTCGCAGAGTCCTTGCAGGGTCCGCCAGGATCCGCCCGAGGTCCGTTGCTGGACTTTCACCGCTCGTGCGGGCAAGTCGGGTAAGGGCAGCGCATTGCTGCGCCGCCCTCCCCTCAGAACCGGGCGAGCGGGCTTTCCCCGCACCACGGCTCAAGCAAGCCCAAAGGTTTTGCGGGCGGGTTGCTTTACCGGTTTGCCTCGGAAGGTTTTCCGTCGTCGGCAATATTCGTGGACGAGACGCTGTTCCTTCAGGTCCGGGCCGCTGTCCGCGACGGCGATCGCGTTGACCGTGATCGCCTTGCGGATTGCCGCCGCCCACTGCTCCCATTCCTCGGGAGAGCGCGGTGGATGGTCGGCGTGCAGCAGCAGGCCGTTGCAGACCGGGCAGCGCCCCTTCTGCTTACGCAGCAGGAGCAATCGGAGGTGCCCGAGCGGCGGAGCGTCGTTGTTTCTGCGGCGACGCTTGGCCCAGTAGTCGGCCAGGGCGGGATCGTCGGGGGACGCCGAGCCTTTGACCAGGTCGTGCCGGACGATCTTCGTCCAGGCGAATCTGACGAGGAAGGCACCGGAGTCCCGGTCGCCGAACACCCATCGGTCTTGCCTGGTCGGGTGGAACCGGCCGAAGTACCGGTTGATGATGCGGTGCTTCGACCTTCGGTTATGGCGGTAGAGCGCCCATTTGTAGGTGAGACGCCACACATGTCGATCCAGTTTCTGGAACGTCTCGGTGGACACCACACCCTTGTAGTAGGCGGTCCAACCCCGCACGATCGGGTTGAGTTTCGCGATGACCGCCGAGGCGTTAGCCCCGCGCAGAGCCCGCACCTCCTCGGCCAGCCGTCTCCGAATGCGCTCGACGGCCCCGGCACTGGGTTTGATCAGCAGCTTCTTCCCGCCGTAGCGGCGGATGTTGAACCCGAGGAAATCGACACCGTCATCGAGGTGGACCACACGCGTCTTGTCCTCGTTGAACGTCAGACCCCGGGACGCCAGCCATGGCGTGAGCCGGGCCTTGACCTGTTCGGCCTGTTCCGGACTCTCGCACAATGCGACGAAATCGTCTGCGTACCTTACCAATACAGGGGTGCCCGGAGCTGCTGCCCAGGTTTCCCGGTAGGGATTCCATTGGTAGGCGGCTCCTGCGGCTTCCTCTATCCCGTGCAACGCGATGTTGAAGATCAGGGGACTGATCACCCCGCCTTATGAACAGCGCAGGGTTATGTGCAGCGCGGGCCGGTATGGCCTGGTGACAGCGGGTTTCGGGGTTCAACGCTGCGCATAACCCTTGGGCGGAGGCTGAGTTCACAGGCCGGCGAGCCAG
>JBOGSE010000852.1:0-7791 GCA_050694895.1 bacterium
GCGCCGGAGCGAGCAAGACCCGAAGCCGCGTGGCCACGTACGGCAGACCACAGAAGGCGAAGATCCCGCCGATGAGCACGGGCGCCCGCCCCGCGACGCTGATCACGGCGAGGGCAATCGCGAGGGCCGGCGTGGCCAGGATCGTCCGCGCCGCACCCACGGCGACATCCTCCCACGAGTGCCCGCGCCACGCGGCCAGCCCCGCGAGCACGCCCGCAGCGGCGACGGCGGCGAGGGCAGACAGGAGTGCGAGTGCCAGCGACACCCGGCTGGCGAAGAGGAGCCGGCTGAACATGTCGCGGCCGGACGCGTCCGTGCCCATCCAGTGGCGGAGTGAGGGCCCGACCTGAATTTCCTCCAGCTGAACGAGGTCGGGTGGAAACCGTGCCAGCAACGGCGCGGCGACCGCGCTCACCACTATCACACCCGCGATGCCAATCGCAACACGGAGTGCAAGTCCCGGCGAGCGGATCGGCGCTGGGTGACCCGGGACGCGTGGCAATGGAGCGGCGGCCACGGACTCTTCTGGACTCTGCCGGCTTCCAAGAATCCGGATGATGCACTCCGCCGCCAGGACCAGCGCGGCCAGAAGGAACAGTGAGCCCTGCACGGCCGTAATATCCCGCGCCGCAATCGCGCGCATGAAGACCCGCCCGATTCCCGGCCAACCAAAGATATCCTCGGCGACGAGCACTCCACCGAACAACAGACTCAGGGTACCCAGGGGCCGCGCAAGCAACGGTCGGATTCCCGCACGCAGCGCATGGCGCCACAGCACGCCGCGCTCTGCCGTGCCCCTCGCACGCGCGGCCGTGATGTGGGGCGCCTTCAGGCTCGCGCGAACATCGGCGGAGATACGACGCGCCATGATCGCGCCGATTGGTAGCACCAGGCTCACAACCGGCAGCAGCATCGCCCGCCACAGATACGTGTCGAGCAGGTTCAGCTCAAAGGGCGGGAGGATCGGAATCCAGGTCAGGCGTACGGCGAAGACATACACGAGCAGGCTGGCCAGCAGAAACACCGGGGTGAGCACGCCACCGGTGATCAAGACGGCCGCCACCCGGCCGAACCGGCGTCCTCCGGCAGCGACGGCCGCGAGCAGGATCGCGACCACCCACGCCGCGACGAGCACGGGAATCGTCAGCACGACGGTCCACGGGAGACGGCGGGCGAGCTCCGGCCCCACCTCCCGTCCCGTGGTCAGGGAGCGCCCGAAGTTTCCGGTAGCGGCGCGCCCAAGCCAGCGCACGTATTGGACGGCGATGGGATCCTGCAGACCGTACCAGTCCGCCAGAGCCCGAATCTGCTCTTCACGCACGCCGGGCCGCGTCTGCTGAAAGCGAAACTGGACGAAGTACCGCGCCGGATCCATCGGCGCCAGGTGCAGGACGCCGAACGCAATGACGGACGCGCCTAACAGCGTTGCGAGCCCGACCGCCAGGTGACGCATGACTGTCCGAACCGTAGGCGCCTCCTACGCTGTTTCGAGAGGGCTTCGTCGAACGAACCGCCCGCGCCTGCCCCATTCATTCAGATGCCCCCTCAGCAGTGGAGTGTGACGTACGTCACAGGCCGTGAGTTAAACCCGCAATCGCCCCCAGTGAGCCCCGGACGTACTGTTGGATCAGTCACACGATTGCGGAGGGACGACCATGCGGATTCGGTTTCGCGAGTTTCCGGCCGTCGGATTCTTCCGGCGGCTGGCGAGGGGGGTGGCAGCGCTCCTGGCACTCGTGCTCATCATAGGCGCGCTAGCGCAGAGCAGGGCCGTGGGGGCCACCCTCCTCGAAGTCATCAAGTCGCTCGCCGAGAACACCCTGGGAAGCGGGACGGTCACGATCGTGCGCATTGACCGTGAAGCAACCGTATCGCTTCAGTGGGACTCGGCGACCTATCGGCCAGGCAACAGCGCCGCGGTGACGCGAGAGTTGCTCTTTGCGGAGGCCGCACTGGCCACGGGCAACATCATTGCAAGGCTGCCTGAGGTCCGCGGCATCCGGTTTACGATCACGCGGGGCAGGCAGATCCTGGCAACCGGCGAAGTATGGCGAGTGGACAGCATTAGACTTGACTATGCCATCGCGCTCGGCGGTGGAACGTACGTCCCGGATGCGAGGGTCAAACAGTCCTCGCCGGGCGGGGAATCGGGACTGCATCTGTAAGAACGTGGTGATCATACGCGAGGAGGTGAGCCGACCGGCTTCCTCCTGCTGCGTTTCAACCGAGCCGACGCCTTTATGGGGGAAACGGTCCGACAGGGGAACTCTGGCATCAGGCGTCCAATTTCTCGCGGCGAAGTGACCCTACTGTTACTACCAATTCGAGTCGAAGCAGTAGCCCGCTCGACAAGGGTGCCACATGAACACCAGAGAGGATGCGCGCTCGAGCCGCCGAGAGTTCCTCGGCCAGTTAGCGCTGGGAGGGGCTGGCGCTCTCCTGGCCTCGCAGGCCCCATTCAAGGCCTGGGATATCCTGGGGTTGCCGCTCAAAGTGTGGGCCGCGGAGCCGCCACCGGAGACGGCCCGGCTCAGGCTGATTCAGGCCCCCTCCATCTGTCAGGCCGGTCAGTTTGTAGCCGAGGAGTTGCTCCGAGCTGAGGGGTTCACCGATGTCCAGTACATCAAGAAGCCGGGAGTCAAAGGAATCGAGACGGGCCTGGCCTCCGGCGAGGCGGACATCAACATGCATTTCAATGCACGGCTCCTCATGCGCGTAGAATCCGGCGACCCGGTCGTCATGCTCGCAGGAGGCCACGTGGGCTGCTTCGAGCTGTTCGCGACCGAGCGGGTGCGGACGGTCCGAGATCTGAAGGGGAAGACCGTGGCGGTGCTGGAGCTCGAGTCCAGCCAGCACGCCTTCATCTCAAGCATGGCCGCGCATGTCGGGCTCGATCCCCGCAAAGACATCAACTGGGTCACCCAACCTCCCGCCGAGTCGATGCGCCAGCTCGCCGACGGGAAGATCGACGCGTTTCTGGGGTTCCCCCCGCAGCCCCAGCAGCTGCGGGCCATGAAGCTCAAGTCCATCCACGTGGTGGTCAACAGCATGGTGGACCGCCCCTGGTCCCAGTATTTCTGCTGCATGGTGGCCGGGAACCGGGAGTTCGTGCGCAGGCATCCGGCGGCGACGAAACGGGCGTTGCGGGCGATTCTCAAGGCTGGCGACCTGATCGTCCGGGAGCCGGAGCGGACCGCCAGGTTCCTCGTGGACCGGGGTTTCACGCAGAACTATGACTTCGCCCACCAGGCCTTAAGGGAAATGGGGCGGGCCTTCACCGCCTGGCGCGAGTTCGATCCGGAGGATACCCTGCGCTTCTACGCCTTGCGCCTCCACGAAGCCGGGATGATCAAGACCAGCCCCCAGAAGATCATCGCCCAGGGCACCGACTGGCGCTTCCTCAAGGAGATCAAGAAGGAGATGAAGGAATAGCGTGTGCGCCAAGGCGGGGAGGAATGACCCATGAGGAGCGTCTGGCAGCAGCGCCCGTGGACCCGGCGGCAGTTCCTCGGAGGGCTGGCTCTTGCTGGGACGGCCGGGCTGGCAGGACCGCCATCGAGGCTCTTTGCCGACCTGATGCAGCCGTCACGAGCCGCCGCCGCGGAGCCGCCGCCCGAGACGACGACGATCAGGCTGCTCCAGCCTGCCAACATCTGTCAGGCCCCTTTGTACGTGGCCGAAGAGTTCCTGCGGCGCGAGGGGTTCACCGATGTGCAATACGTCAGGACAGCTGGCGGGGCACCCCCGGGCCCCCTGGCCTCCGGCGAGGTCGACATCGGCATGACCTTTGTCGGGCCGAACATCATCGGGATTGAGAGGGGGGCCGCCATCGTCCTCTTGGCGGGAGTCCACGTCGGCTGCTTCGAGCTGTTCGGGACCGACCGGGTCAACGCAATCCGCGACCTGAAGGGGAAAACCGTCGCCGCCGTTGCTCGCCTCGGCCCCGAGTACGCGTTCCTCATCAGCATCGCCGCCTATGTGGGCCTGGATCCCCACAAGGACATCAACTGGGTCTCATATCCCCCGGGCGAGTCGGTTCAGCTTCTGGCCGAGGGGAAGATCGATGCGTTCATGGCCCTCCCACCAGTCTCTCAGGAACTCCGGTCGAAGAAGATCGGTCATGTGGTCGTCAGCAGCATGATGGACCGGCCCTGGTCACAGTACTTCTGCTGCATGGTGGCCGGGAACCGTGAGTTCGTCCGAAAGCACCCGGTGGCGACGAAACGGGCGCTGCGCGCGATCCTGAAAGCGTCCGACGTCACCGCCCGCGAGCCGGCCCGGGCCGCGCGAATGCTTATAGCCAGGGGTGTTGCAGATCGGTACGACTACGCGCTCCAGGCGATAAGGGAGATCTCCTACGGCCGGTGGCGCGACTACGACCCCGAAGATACGGTACGCTTCTACGCCCTGCGTCTCCACGAGGGCGGGATGATCAGGAGCAGCCCAGTGAAGATTCTCGCCCTGGGCACCAACTGGCGCTTCCTCAACGAAATCAAGAAGGAAACGAAAGGCTAGATTGTGATCCAGGGCTGGAGGCAGGGCCCGTGAGCAATCGAGGACGGGAGCTTTGGGGTCGGCGAGATTTCCTGGGCAGGCTGGCGCTTGCAGGGACGGCAGGGCTCCTTGGACTGCACTCGAGCCGGGTCGCCGCCGATCTCCTGGGGCTGCAACCACGGGTAGCCGCTGCCGAACCGCCTCCAGAGACTCCGACCATTCGGCTGGGCTGGAACCGGCGACATATCGAAGTCTGCTTTGCCCCGTACTTTTACGCCGAGGAATTCCTGCGCCAGGAGGGGTTCACGGACGTGCAGTGGGTCAATCCCGGCGGGATCGGGATGGACGCCCTCGTCTCGGCCGAGATCGACTTCCGCCTGGGATTCGTTGGGCCGTGGATCCGGCGGATCGATGCCGGCGCGCCCGTGGTCATGCTGGCCGGCCAGCAGGTCGGATGTTACATGCTGTTTGTGAACGACCCGATTCGCGGCGTTCGAGACCTGCGAGGGAGGACGATCGCCTCGGCGCCACCTGGGTCGGGTGACTATCTCTTCCTCGCGAGCCTCCTGGCCTATGTGGGCCTGGATCCCCGCAAGGACGTGAATATCGTCAGTCATCCCGGCCCGCAGGCCACGCAGCTCTTCACCGAAGGTAAGCTTGACGCCTACACGGTCTTTTCCGGTACGCCGCCCGTTGCGCAGGAACTCATGAAGAAAAAGATCGGCCGGGTACTGGTCAATACCATGACCGACCGGCCCTGGTCGCAGTACTTCTGCTGCATGACGGCGAGTAACCGCGACTTTGTCCGCCGAAACCCCATTGCCACCAAGCGAGCGCTACGCGCGATGCTGAAGTCGACGGATGTCATTGCGCGCGAGCCGGCGCGAGTCGCCAAGTTCCTGGTGGCGAAAGGCTACACAGACCGCTACGACTATGCCCTGCAGATTCTGAGGGAGATTCCATTCGACAAGTGGCGCGAGTACGAGCATGAAGATACGGTTCGCTTTTTCGCCCTTCGGCTTCGCGAGGTCGAGATGATTCGAAAGACCCCGCTGCAGATCATTACCGAAGGCACCGACTGGCGGTTCCTGAAGGAGCTCAAGAGGGAGATGAAGGGGTGACTTCAGCGAGGACGGATGGCGGAAGCGAGTTCGACTACTAGGTCAGAACCCAGAGGGTCGCTGACCCGGCTCGTCGCACGTGCGCCGGGGATGCAGGCGCTGGTCCGCTTTGTCGCCCGGATGCCTGGCACCGTGCACGCCAAGCTCCTGGCCGCCTTCCTGGCCATGATCGTCCTCCTCGTCATCCTGGGCACCGTGAGCGTGGAAGTGCTGGGCGAATCCAACCGGCGGGCGGAGGATCTGGTACGGCTTCAGCGCAAGATAGCCGCCTACCGCCAGCTCCAGCACGACACTACCGCGCAGCTCTACAGCGTCTCCACCGCCCTTCTGGCCCCAAACGAACGGGCGTTCGAAAACACCCTCCGCCAGCTTAACCAGTTCGGCTACGACCTCGACCGGCTGCAGTTCGTGGCGAAGGACGAAGTCGAACTCCTCGCCCAGGTCCAGCAAGAATACGAACGGTTCATCAAGACGGTCACAGGGGTCATCGAACTCATCCGGAAAGGCAAAGTCGCGGAGGGCCGGGAGCTCCAGCTTGCGCAGGCCGGCCCGCTGGCCGACCGCCTCGAACGCCTGACCAACCAGCTCGTGAACAAGGCCGAGGCCGACATGGTGGCCAGCGTCGAGACGAGTCTCGCCGCGCATGCGGCCTCGCGCCGACTGGTCATCGGCTTTGCGGTCGGGAGCATTATCCTCGCCCTCTTCCTGGGCTATGCGATCTCCTGGTCGGTAATTGGGCCGGTGCAGCGCATGGACGTGCGCCTGCGGGAGATCGCGGCGGGCGAGTTCTCGGGACAGGTCACGGTGCCGAACCGAGACGAGCTGGGCGCGCTTGCAGCCAATGTGAACCGCATGAGCGATGATCTGGGGCGCCTCTATCAGCAGCTCGAGGCCGCCAGCCGACACAAGTCGCAGTTCCTCGCCAACATGAGCCACGAACTGCGCACCCCCCTCAACGCCATCCTCGGCTACACGGAGCTGATCCTCGATAACATCTACGGTGAGGTCCCCGAGAAGGTCCGGGAGGTCCTGGAGCGCCTGGACAAGAGCGGGCGCCATCTCCTGAGCCTGATTAACGATGTCCTGGATCTCTCCAAGATCGAGGCGGGACAGCTCACCCTTGCTCTAAATGACTACACCGTGAAGGACGTCGTGCAGACGGTCTTCACCGCGGTCGAGTCTCTCGCATCGGAGAAGAAGCTCGCGCTGAAGGTTTCTCTGCCGGCCGACCTCCCGGTCGGCAGGGGTGACGAACGGCGGATTACGCAAGTGCTCATGAACCTCGTCGGAAATGCGATCAAGTTTACCGAGACTGGCGAGGTCAGGATTGAGGCGGCGGTATCAAACGCGGCGTTCGTGGTGTCGGTGGCCGACACGGGACCGGGGATTGCCGAGGCCGACCGGCAGAGGATTTTTGAAGAGTTCCAGCAGGTCGATAGTTCGACCTCGCGGGCGAAGGGTGGGACCGGGCTCGGTCTTGCGATTGCCAGGCGGATCGTCGAGTTGCACGGCGGACGGATGTGGGTGGAGTCGACTCCTGGCAAGGGATCGACCTTTCGGTTTGCCTTGCCGGTTCGCGTCGACCAGCAGGCGCCACCTTCATGAGCAAGCGTTCTCCTGGTAGGGCGAAGACTAGGAGCGCCCGGTTGACCGCTCGGGGCCGGAAGCCTCGCGCGACCCAAGAAGTAAAGATCGCGGCGCTGAACCGGGAATTGGCCGAGGCACGGCAGCACCTGGCCGAGGCAATGGAACGGCAGACCGCCACGAGCGAGATCCTTCGGATCATCAGCAGTTCACCAACCGATCTCCAGCCGGTGCTGGACACAATTGCCGAAAATGCCGCCCGAGTGTGCGGAGCGAACGACGCGCTCGTCCTCCAAGTCGAAGGTGACGTCCTTCGGAGTGTGGCTCATTACGGGCCGGTCGTAAGGGTCATGCGAGAGTTACCCCTGAGTCGCGGCTCGGCAGCTGGCCGGTCCGTGATCGACCTGCAAACCATCCATATCCACGACCTTGCGGCGGTGCCCGAAGCCGAGTTCCCTGTCAGCAGAGCCATTCAGGAACGTACCCGACACAGGACCACGCTCGCCACGCCCTTGCTTCGCGAAGGGAGTCCCATTGGGGCGATCGTGATCCGCCGAATGGAGGTTCGTCCTTTTACGGATAAGCAGATCGA
>JBOGSE010000853.1:0-3277 GCA_050694895.1 bacterium
GCGCGGCCATCCCACCGACTACCTGCTCTCGGGGCTGTTGCGCTGCGGGCTGTGTCGCAGGGCGTTCGTGGGAACCTCCAAGGGGAGGAGCCGCCGCTACCACTACTGCATCTGCTCCACCCGCTATCGCTACGGCACCGATCACTGCTCCGCCGACCGCCTTCCAAGCAGGAGCTGGAGGAGGCGGTGTTCGAGCAGATGGCCGAGGTCTACCCGGACAGCTCCGTCATCGCCGAGGCCCTGGTCAAGGCCCAGAAGACGCGGACCACCTCAGCGGACGAGATCGCGCGACGCCGGCAGCGGTCCGGCGCGAACGGGCATCGGTCACCAAGGCGCTGGATCGCTACTTCGCCGCATTCGAGGAGGGGAGCCTCTCGCCGGCGGACTGTCAGGAGCGCGTCAGGTCCCTTCGGGATCGCATCGAGTCACTGACGGCCGAAGAGACCCTCCTCGCCCGACCGGGCCCGCGGGACGCGTCGCCGGACACGACTGCCGAGGATGTCGCGCGATGGGCAGATGAGCTCCCGGAGCTACTGCAGGCTGGCTCCCCCCAACAGCGAAAGGCCCTGTTGCGAAAGCTCATCGAGCAATTGACCGTGATGAGCAAGGAGGAGATCCTGCCCGTGTATGGATTCCGGCGCTGGTTCGCGCACCGGAAGGTCAAGTGGAGAAGGCACTGTCCTATTCGAACCGAGCAGAACTACGGAGTCGGCTGGATGTGACAAGGGAGGCCGTCAGGGAAGCAGATCGAAGGCCGCCACGTGCGCCGGCTGGACGACGCTGAAGTGCCGGCGGTCGAGAGTCGCGATGGTCGTTGCCTGAAGACGCTCCGCGGCAGCCACGACGGAGGCGTCCACTGTGCCGAGCGGCAGGTCCCGGTACCGGGAGACGAGCTCGGCGATACGGAGCCAGTCACCGGCCTGCACCGGGTCACAGATGAGGGCGCCTGCGGCGAGATCGCCCAGAAAGCGAACCTCTGGGTCGATCCCCAGCCGGGTCTCCACCAGGTAGGCCACTTCCGTGACCACCAGGATCGGGACGATCAGGGGCCCCGGATGGGTGCCCAGGAGCTCGAGGCTTGCCGTGTGGTGCCGGTCGTCCCCGTCGATGTAGGCGTAGAGCGGCCCCGCGTCGACTAGGAGGATCGTTCGACCTCGACTCGAAGGATCTCTTCGATCCGCTCGGAGATGTCATCTCGTCCGCTCCGCCCAGCCTTCGCCGCGAGCAGCCTTCTTCGTACACCGCCGCCGAGATAGGCCTCGATGGCTTCCCGGGTGATCTCCGAGATGGTGCACTGGCGCCGCTTGGCCTCGTGGCGCAACCGCGCATCGAGCTCATCGGACAGCTTGACGGTCGTCCGCTTCATGGTATGCCAGCATACCACTCAGTCAGGATTCGCTGCGGCTCTCGGCACGCTTCATTGGTCGCGCGTCGAAGTCTCGCGAACTGGGTGGCGCAGTCGCCGGTGCAGGAAGTCACCCACCGTCTCGACGGTGCGACAAGCATCCGCAGTTTCCAGCGACGCCGTAGTCCATGAGGAGGGCTTCCCACTCCCGTCCCGAAGCTCCGACGCCGCCCTGTTCGGACCCGGGACGAGGTGACGATCGTCATGCGTCCTTCCCGGTCCCGGCTGCGACGGAGCGGCGGATGGTGATGTCCCCGAACGAGGTGTGGGCCTGCACCTGGACCGCGCCCTCACCCGCTTCAGGAGGACCCTCGGCAGCGTCCAGGTCGTTGTGCACGGTGCCGTAGAGCGTCCTGAGGTCCAGCCAGGCGGCGACGCCGTCGAGGATGCCGATGTCGACCTTGCCGTTGGCGGTATGGGCGACGATGGCACCACGTGCCACCTCCCGGAGGCGGAGGTCGCCGTTGGCGGTCTTGGCGACAACCGAGGCGTGCGGCCGGTCGACAGAGATTTTGCCGTTGGCCGCGTTGACACGCAGGTCGCCGGTGACCTCACCGAGCCATGTGTCGCCGTTGGCGTTCTTGATCGTCGCCGCCCCGTTGATGCGCTCGATCCGTACGGCGCCGGATCCTGTGGTGATCTCGGCATCGTTCACGGCTCCGTCCACGGTGACGTCTCCGGCACCAACTCGGAGCTGCACCGGGCCCGCCTGGTCGAGGTGGACATCGCCCACGCCGGCCTTGTATCGGCATTCGCCGAGGCGACCCGTGCAGCGCAACGCCGCTGCACCCGC
The DNA here is from genome assembly GCA_050694895.1 of bacterium. GTDB lineage: Bacteria > Sysuimicrobiota > Sysuimicrobiia > Sysuimicrobiales > Humicultoraceae > JBQTJP01. The sequence goes on from JBOGSE010000853.1 coordinate 2,199, forward strand.
CTCACCCCGCACGTGTGAACCCGCCGGCAGCGCGATCTCCACATCGATCGACTCGCCGCCTCCCCGAAAGGTGTGCAGCCTCCAACTCTTGAGTGCCTTGATGGACAGCCTGCCGTTGGCGTAGTCGACGCGGGTCTGCTCGGCGGCGGTCGCGTCGGACTGCTTGGCTGCATTGCTCGGGCGAACCTCGACGACGGTGTCGGTGCGATCGCTCGCCACGATCCGGATGTCACCGACGCCGAGTGCCACGGTGACGGAGATAGGCTCTGGAGTAACGAACGTAGTAGGCATGGCAGTCCTTCTGCTGAGGGTGGTGGAAGGCATTCCTCGCTCCGTTCGGCTAGCGGGCCCAGCCCATGTAGCGCTGAGGGCCCTGAGGGGTGCGTCGTTCCCGCCGGCGGGACGGGTCCGTTCGTTCCAGTGCAGCGGCGGCCGCTCGCACGAGCCAGGCGTTGACCGAGAGCCCGTCGCTCCCGGCTGCGTGCTCGATCCGGGTCTTGAGCTGATCGGGCATGCGAAGGTTGATCCGCGACATCGTGCCCTCCTCCCCCTCTGTGGAAGCGGACGCCGCGGCCCCCGTGGCCGACCAGCCCCTCGACATGCTGTCGTCGGCAGCCTCGGCCAGGTCGTCGGCAGACGAATCGACCGGCGGTGGCGTCACGACGAACTCGGGGTTACGTCCCCGCAAGCGCAGCTCGACCGAGCCCGGCGCGAGCTCGCAGGTGATCTCCTCTGCTGCTGCCGCAAGCACGTCCTGCAGCGTGAGACGGGTTGCCGCATGCAGAGGCGTTACCAGACGCTCAGCGAGCGCCCGAGCGTCGTCACCACCGGCCTCGGCAGCAACCATGAGATGGCGATGGATGTTCTCGACGTAGAGTCCTAGGTCCATGGCGCCATGGTGGCACCATATTGGTGCCGTGTCAACCCCTACCTACGCCAGAGTGGTGCCAAAACGCCGCCACGTCGCTGGGGCGGGGGAGTTGCAGGCGAGGTTTGAATCTCGGAGGCGAACACCATGCCCCTCCAGTCGCCGGCCTCGTGTCCAGGGTCGAAGTCGTCAGAAGCCGAGGTCGCCGGCG
>JBOGSE010000854.1:0-10230 GCA_050694895.1 bacterium
GGCTCGTCGCGTTTCTTGACCTGGTAGCCGTTGTGGCGGGCCCGTTTGACTTTGCGTGGGCAGGTCCGCTCGCGTCGGGGTGGGATGAGCAGGTTGGCGATGTGTTCGAGGTGGGCGGGGAGTTGCTCAGCCCAGTCCTGAGGGGGGAATGTCCGCTGTCCCGGTGGCGGAACGGCGGATCAGACGCAGGGCCTTGGCGAAGGAGATCGAGTCCGGGTCGAGATCGGCGGAGGCGGAGGCGTGGGCGGTGAGCGCGCTGATCGCGTGGTGCACGATCAGGTAGGCCCAGATCTCTTGATGGACCAGGTCGGGCAGTCGTGAGCGCAGCACCTTCCCTGGGCCGCGGAGGTGGGTTTTGAGCTGGTCGTTGGCTGTCTCCTGTTCCCATCGCTGGTGGTAGGCGGCGGCCAGTTCGTCGGCTCGGGCCCCGTTGTCCCCGTTGAGGTCGGTGATCGTGGACAGCAGCACGATCAGCTCACCGCTGCCGTTCCCGACCCGGTCGGGCACCTCGTACTCGATCACCCGAACCTGATGCGCGACGGGCCATCCCTTGTCGTCGAGGCACTCGGCGAGCTCGGTCAGATCGGCGCCGCCGCGGGCCGCGGCCAGGATCCGGTCACGCCGCGCGCCCCGGATCGTCGGCTTGATCAACACACTGAGGTAGGTCCCGTCGGGCAGCACCCGCACGACCGGCAGGTCGAGTTGGGTCGGGGCCCGCCACAGCAACGCCGCGCCCGTGGCCTGCGCGGTGTCCCACGCCTGCCATGAGTAGAAGCCCCGGTCCGCGGTCAACAGCTCATCGGCGCGCAGCCGCGGATACAGGCGCTGCGCGAGGGTCCTCTCCCCGACGTTGTAGGCGGCTACCTCCGCCGCGACGAACGCGTGGGTGCCGCACTCGGCCAGCGCGACCACCCTGGCCTTCGGGAACGCCGAGCGGTTGTCCCCCGAACCGGCATAGCCGAACTCTGCCGCGTTCTCCTTGCTGTCGGGCAGATCGAGCTCGAACCCGTCGATCGCCAACAGCCGCCACCGACGCAGAAACGACCCCCGCGCGGTCCCCAACGCCCCAACCTGTGCGGTCAGCCCGGCCTCCCCGGCCACCGGCCCACAGGTGCGTTCGAACAGCTCCGCGAACACATCGCGGCCCAACCGCTTACGGGCCTGGGTGACCGCCGAGGCGGTCGGCACCGACCAGGCCGCGTCCCAGCAACCCCACCGGTCCAACGACCCGGTGACCTTGGTCGCCACCTCGGTGTAATCGTCATCGGGAAACAAACACAACGCCAACGTCAGATACGTGATCACATGCGCGGGCAGCTTGCCGTCCGAGCGTCGCTCCCGAACTCCACACACCGCGACCGCCTCATCAACCGCATCCCGCGGCACGCCATGAACCAGCACCCCCAACGACACCTGATCCGGCCGCGCCACCACACCTTCGCCCATGACCGGCGACCGTGCCAGCCACCGAGCCGCAAGTGATCACGCCACGCCGATCCGATCAACAACAACCAGGTCAGCCACTTGATCAACTTAGGCTACGTGGCATTGGAGGGAGGAGCGGGTATGGATGCCCACCTCGGCCCCGGGTGGCTCCCGGGGCCGAGGTGGATCTTCACCCTTTCTTTATGGCCTGAACCTCTGGTTGGTGTCGGTGAGTCCCGCGTTCTGTTGGAAACCACCGCCGGGCAGATAGATGTTGTGTCCGATGGACACAGCCTGGGTGCCGTGCCTGGGGTTGGGCATCGGGTCGAGGATGGTCCAGGCGCCGGTGTTGAGGTTGTAGGCCTCGTTGTCGTCGAAGATCGGGGAGTTGGGCTCGCCTTCCCCGCCCATCACGTAGAACTTGTGGCCGACCAGGGCGCCGGAGGTGCCACTGCGTGGTGTCGGCATGGTGCCCACGGTGCTCCACACCCGGGTGCTCAGGTTGTAGGCGAACACCTCAGGGTAGGCCGGGGAGATGGAGCCAATGCGACCGCCGAAGGTGTACATCACGCCGTCGTCGATGACACCGGGGAAGTGGTCACGCCCGTTGTCGGGCATCGACGGCAACGTCTCCCAGGTGTTGGTCGCGGTGTCGTAGGAGGAGAAGGCCCCGAGGGTGGGCACCAGGCACTCACCTTGCAGTCCCTGCAAGCAGGCTGCGCCCCCAGCTAGGTAGACCTTGGTGCCACTGACCGCCACCGCACTGGCCCCGCGCTGGGTGCCCAGGGGCATGGAAGCGATCGTGCTCCAGGCGTTGGTGGCCGGGTCGTACACATAGGAATCTCCCACGGCGAACCAGGGGTAATCGGTGACCGGGGTCGGGATCATGCCCCCGAGGACGTAGATCTTGCCGCCCACCGCCGCTGCGTTGAGGTGGTTGAGCGCCTTGGGCATGGGCGCCAACGTCGTCCAGGTGTCGGTCGCCGGGTCGTAGCGCTCCACCCGGCTGGTGGTCTCGAAGTCTCGCGTGACCGGGGGCGGCACCGCGCTTGCGAGGCCCCCGAGGAGATACACCTTGCCGTGCAAGGCGACGGTGGCGTTCTCTTGTCGAGGGCCGGCGGCGATGGGCGCCAGATTCGTCCACGTCCCGTCGGCCATGGCAGGGGTGGCATTCATTGTGGTAAGGGTCGCGGCGACCAGGATCGCGCCCAGCGCGAACGCGATTCTTCGGTGTACTTTCATGATCTGCTCCTTACGTCTCTGCGTCTTCGCACTCGCCCTCTACTTCCCGGTGCAACCGAGAAGTAGAGGGCGAGTTCACTTCATGTCCTCATGTCCTCATGTCCTCATGTCCTCGTTTCTTCGCGTTCGGACCAGTGGGGCGGGGTGGTCCGTTGGACGGGTCCCGACGCCGTCAATACTCGGTGAATTTGTCGAAATAGGAGACCGGCCCCGCCCCCTCGTTGGTGGAACCCCCCGGTAGGTAGATGGACCTGCCTACCACCGCTCCGGAGACCGGGTCGGCGTGTCGGGGCAAGGGCATCGGCGGAAGCACCGACCACTTGTCGGCGGGGAAGTTGTACACCTCATGGTTGTCGAACGTGCCGAACCCCGGACTCCCGTTCAAGGGAGCTGGACACGGGACTCCCAACGACGGCGGGAGGCCACACGACCCGTAAGGATCCCACGTTCCGGCCCCACCAATCACATGGAAGTGATTACCGATCCGCCCGCCCCAGGGTTCACTGCGCGCCGTGGGCATCGGCGCCCTCTCGCTCCAGGTGTTGGTGTCGACATTGAATGCGAAGACCCGCTTGGCCTTCACATCCAAGGTGTTCTCCCGACCCCCGAAGATGTACATCGAGTCGTGGTAGAACGCACCCGGCATGTGATCGATGCCGTCCATCTCGCGGCCGGTCCACACATCGGTGGAATGCGGCAGGTCAGGCAGGCGCACCCACACCCCGGTGGCGGTGTCGTAGGAGGTGAACATCCCGGTCACCGAGGCGTAGGTCGCGCATTCGCCCCGGAAGCCTTCGTGGCACCGGGTGCCGCCAGCGATGTAGATCTTGGTGCCGTGCGCTGCGACGGCACCGGCGCCCCGCCGGTACTGCACAGGCACGTCCGGCAGGTCGGTCCAGAGGTTGGTGGCCGGGTCGTAGACCCCCGCGTAACCGAAGTTGTCAGCGAACCAGGGGTAGTCCGGGGGAGTGGTGAGCGAGCCCATCCCGCCGAGGATGTAGATCTTGCCATCCACCACCGCGGCGTTGGGATGGATCATCGCCGTGCGCCGCAGCGGATCCTGCGCCAGGTTGGGTGGGGACGCCACGTCGTTGCCGATATTGGCGACCGCGCCCGGGGGAGCCCAGGTGTTGGTGGTGGTGTCGAAGACATCAATTGTGTTCGTGATGCACCAGCCGCCGCTTCCAGCGTCCCCGACCGGGAAGCAGCTCGGGGCACTCAGGCCCAGGATCCCGCCGATCGCGTAGACCTTGGCCCCGATCGCCAGGGTGGCGTGTTCCTGCCGCAAGCGGGGGACTGGGGGGCCTCCCGCCAGGTTGTCGGCTGCCGCGGGTAGGTCCGGCAGCCTGGTCCATGCCCCGGCTCCCGTGGGTTGGTCATCGGAGACGAGAGTCATGTGGTTGTGACCCGCATGTTCCGCTGGCGCCTCGACGGTCGTGCCCGGACTGACCAGCCAAGCGCCCAATAACGTGATACTTGTCAGGAGAATGATGCGAGGTTTGAATCTCATTGTTACTCCCCTTTACAGGTTTTCATCACAGTGTTCCCAGACCCGGTGAGGGCCGGGTCTGGGACTCGTCGATCAGGGCAGGCCGAGGGCGACGATGGCGCCGTCGGTCTTCTGCCCACCGACGGCGCCTTCCGCGTCGCCGACGCCGGCGTAGACCCGCCCATTGGAAACCGACGGGCCGGAGATGGACGGGGCCAGGGGTACCGCGGCGAGCACGGCGCCGGTGTCGGCGGACAGGGCGTAGAGCGTTCCGGACCGCGAGGATATGAAGTAGACGACTCCGCCGGCGACCGCGACGCCGCCCATGTTCGGTGAGTCGGGGGTCGGGAACCGCCACTGCTCGTGCAAACCACCGGGCACGTCACTGCGCACGGCGATGAGGTGGCCGTTTCCCAGACCCGCGGGCGGGGCGATCCCGCCGGGGTCGCCGCCCGGCCCTGGCCAGTCGATGCCATTGGAGAAGGTGACCCCGTCGGCCTGGGCGGAGTCGGCGAACAGGCCGCCGAACAGGCCACCGGGCTCAAGCTGGAGGTTGTGCAGCAGCGTCCCGGTGGTCGCGTCCATCACATGCAGGAAGCCGCTCTTCTGCCCGGCCGCGACCACCTTACGGCCGTTGACCAGTCGGTACACCTGCGGGGAGTCAGCGAAGTCGTAGTCGGGGTGCTCAGGGTCCGGGGGGATCGAGAAATTCCAGATGTCATTGGGGAACAGCTGGTTGTTCCACACGATCGCCCCGGTGTTGGCGTTGAGCGCGATGGTCGCGTCCGAGGTCAGGGTGGCTGGCGCGCTGTAGTTGTTGCCGGTGGTCACGTAGAGGAGGCCACTTTCGGCGTCATAGGTCGGGGTGCTCCAAACCCCCGCCCCGGCGGAACCCGCTGCGGCTTCGGCGTCGGTGATCGTGTACCGCTGCCACAACAGCGGGGAGGCGCCCAGCGGGGGCGTCGGATCCAGGGCCACCACCGACCCCCGGAACTTGCAGCACGGGTACCCGGGCGTAAAGGCCAGGAGCTCCTCCTGCGAGGCGATCCCGATCACGACCTTGTCCCCGGCCAGGGTCGGCGAGCTGTAGACGGCTGCGCTCGGGCCGTTGTTCGGGTGGATCGGCGGCCAGGCCGGCAGCCCGGTGTTCTTGTTCAGCCCGTGGATGAACCCCAACAGGTCACCGAAGATCACGACGTCGCCGACGACCAGCGCACTGCCGGTGATCGGCCCATTTCCGCCGGCTACCCACCGAGGCTGGCCGGTCGCGGTGTCCAGGGCGTAGAACACCCCGCCGAAGTCCCCCGCGTACACGGTGTTGCCGACAACCACCGGGGTGCCATAGGTGCCGGCGGTCGGCCACCGCCACTTCTCCACCAGACCACCGACCGTGGCCGGGGTCAGGACCGTCTCCGCGGAGTTGTACCGGCTCCCGGACGCGTCCCGGTTGTACATCGGCCAGTCCCCTGGCGCGTACGACGGGGTCGCGTTGGCGGGGAGGACTGCGGTCAGGATGATTGTCGCCAGAACCGCTGCGGTCGCGACAAGTTTTTTCGCCTTCATCTAAGATCTCCTGTCAGAAGAGCCGAACTGTGCACACTGCCCTATGTCGGAATAAATATGAAGCGGCTGGAAGATTGCGCGACTGATTGCGACGATGCCACCTTCGCCGAAGAGTGGGGGCGGATATTGCCATCGTGAGCGTGCTGACATCATCGCCATCGACCGGCATCGCTCGAGGATACTCGATACTACGCGCGGTCGTCATCGATCGGCGACGTAGTGTTCCGCGACCTCCTTCACCACGAACTCTCTGAATTGCGGCTCCGTCATCGACTTGACGAAACCCGGCGAGGACTTCGTGAGTTCCTCCATGACGCGATTCGTGATGGCGGCGAGGTCATGCGCCGCCTTCTCGACATCGACCCGAACCGCGGCCGAATGTGTCGTCACCTCGGGAGCGTTGCTCGGACCGGACGCCCGAACCCACTTGTCCCTCGCTCGGTTGAGTACATACGTTCCATCGGCCGTCTGCTGGACCTTGGCGTCCCAACGTCCGTTCACCAGCTGGTACCAGACTTCTTCGCCTTCTCGCCACTGCCATTCCGGGTCGGCCCCGCTATCCTGATTCGCGGTCCGCGAGATCGCCTTCGCGCCCTCGAACCGCTTGAATGCGAATGCCGTGTACTCGGCTACCAGCCCATCGAGAGAGTCATAGTCGTCCAAGTCCCTCTTGACTTCTTCGGGTAACGTTGTGGGGCTGTCCAGGTTCGCACTGTAGAACTCGTCGAGGAGGTCGGCCGTCTTGGTGAGTGATTCCTTCTCGAGCGCTGCGCGAAGCGCGACGCGCACCGTGTCCCACGACACATTCGGGTCGACTCCCAGCTGAACCCGCCACGCATCTCGAATCGCGTCCAGGCGCTTGAGTAGTTCATGGGTCGACATGAGCGGATCTTCGAGCCTGATTTGGTCGATCACCGAGATGGTGGCTTTCCTGAGCGGGCTGTCCGGGGTGGCCATTTTATTGGTCTCCTTTCATCCGGGACCTATTTGATGATTGTCTTGAGATTTTTGACACCAGTGCAGCTCAACATCCGCTTGACATGTTTCTGGTCTGACGCGGTCTTGTAGTCGGACGGCATTCGCACGAGGATTTCGTCGGCTGATTTCGACAGTCTGCCGAGTCCGGACGGCTTCTTTCGCTCGATCGTTCCGATCAGGTCGGAAAGCTTGATACGTTTTCCCTCACCCTGAGCGAGGAGGAATATGTGCATCAAATCGTCGTCGACGTGCGAGAATGACCTGTCGCTGGACGCCAATGTCATCGAGCCGATCTGAATAGAATAGCATTTTGTTCCGGCCGCGGTCAGCACGTGGTCGATGACGTCGACTCCGTGCAGCTTCTCGTAGTCATCCATGCTCATGGTGACCGCCACGACCAGTGTGCCGCCGCCTTCGCGCACGTATGCCACCTCGACGTTGAAAAGGCCTGCCGTGCTCTTAAATCGTAGACCATCCAACTTTTTCTTAGCGGCCTTGATGGCGGATTCGATGGCCGAGTTGGATCCGTTCATGGCGGCGATCAGTCCGTCCCCGACCTCGCTGACTTTTTCTTTCGGCTCCTCAACGAACTCGGCTACCCACTTGATATCATTTTCTTCGAGGAAATCGTTGAACTCGCTCAGCGGCTTCCTGCTGCGCATGGAAAAAGCTGCCGGCGTGGTGAGATTCCCTTCTTCGTCGCCGAGGATGCACACACTGCACTTGGCCAGAAGATTGCGCGTCGAGTAAATCAGACTATGCGCTTCGAGTCGAAGCTGTGCCCGCCTGTTGCCCGGTAGTGCCTCGTTGAGATCGATGAATTCGGGGTTTACCTCTGGCTTTTTCGTCCAGTCCGGCGTGCCGCTGGTGTACAGGTGGACGAGCTTGGCCGAAAGCGAGGGTGTGGTGTTCTTGACGACCGGCGCCTCGCTTGGTGAATCCGTCTGTCGTGTTCCGCCCTCTTGTGGATCCCTTTTCGCGTTGGCGGGCGTCCGATGATCTTGTGCTTTACCGACCTCGGTGCCGCGGCGAGCGCGTCTCTCCATGGTGTCCAGGAGCAGGCACGCTCTCGTGTAGGTCAGCTCCGCGGCAGAACTCGGAAGGTGTTGTTTGAAGAGGGCGACCGCGGCATCCACTGACCGTGGATAACCACCGACGAGGTCATTTGCCAGAGATTTCGCCTTGACCAGGTTTTCGCCGTTGTAGAGGTACCACGCCTGAATCGACCTGATCGCGGCCTTGTGGACATCGTTGGCGAACGCGACAACGTCTGTCCGATTATGGTTGAGCGCTGCCCTGATCGCATCGGCGAGTTTCTTGTCCGATTCGGCGAGGGTTTCCAGCCAGAGTGGGCTCATGCTGCTCGTCGCGGCAGACGACGATCCTTCGGAGACGTTCGTGGTGTTGCCACTCTGAACGGCATGCTCCGTTACCACTTCTCGCGTGCCCGGCTTAGCAAGTGCTTTCGCCAGGTTGGCGGTGGCGGCGGGCTCGCTGGCCTTGATCCGCCTAAGGAGGTGATCCATTGTGCGGCGCGCGATCTCACGGTCAGGGCTGGACTCCGCCGGGCTTTTGGGACGCAGATTGCCGGGACCGCTCATCGTTGCCTCACGTTTCGTTGACCACTCCGGGTCAAGGCTTGCTCAAGCGGCCGGAGAACGATGCCGACGGTGTGCACTGTGGAGTGTTGATTCCTGGCGTGGTGCAGTTGACCAAGACCCTGAGCGGTTGGTTCGCGCCGACCTTCAACGGGACGATATAGTGGTAGTCCAGGTCACGGAAGTTGGCCAAACCGACCTCCAGAACCACCTGATCGCCGACCGCGATTCGCATGAATCCGCTGTCACCGCGCGGATTCTGCAGGACGACGTCGACGATTTCGAGCGTCTGATCGTCCGGGGTGACGAACGCGAACGTCTCAAAGGAACCGTCATTGGATGGTAGCGCCTTGGTTTCGATGCGGAAGGTGGTGGTTCCGGAGGCCCCGGAACCCGCACCGTTCGTTCCCGGTCCTGTTCCCGTCGCTCCGTCGCTACCGGCGCCTGCTTGGCCATTTTGGTCAGCGCCCGCACCGTTGCCCGCAGTGGGCTGGGCCGCCTCAACGGCTTGCTCGGCGGCCTGGTCGGCCTTGTCGGCGGCCTCGTTGGCACGCGCCGCCGCGGTGGACGCGTTCTCGACTTCTTTCTTCGCCTGGCCACGTGCGGCGGATTCGACGGTCGGCTTCAACAGGGTGAACCAAAGGGCCACCAGAACCGCGAGACCCGCGAGGGCGATCAGAAAGGCGGTGAAGACCAGCTTCGGTATCAACCGCTCCTGGACCATTACCCCGTCGGCCGCCGCCGCCTTGTCAGCGTGCTCCTCGTCGACCGGGCGCACGACCAATTGAAACTCATGGCTCTTTGGCTCGCCGCGAAAGAACTTCTTGTGCGGGATCACCGCGGTCTGGATGAAACTCGCCGTACCGGGTGCGATTGTCACCGTCTGCTGGCGCACCCGGACTTCGCACTCGTCGTCCTGGGCGATCGGCGTGATGCTGACTCCGACGTCGTGATTGGCCAGATTGTCGATGGCCAGTCGAAACTTCGCTCGCCGTCGACCGCGCTTTTTCGCGGGAATCAACTCGGTCGCGATTTCGACGAATGGGCCGACCTCTATCTCGCCCTCGTCCACGCGGGATCCGTGCGGATCTTCACGCGACTTCACGCGAATGGCGAAAGGAATGACGCCTGCCAGGACGTCCGAGTTACGCGGCGGCCTGAATGTGACCCTGATGGTCTCTTCGTCGCCCGGTAGCAAGTTGACCAATGGCGGCTCGACGGTAGCCCAGTCCGCCGTCGCACCAATGACTTCGATGGCGAACTGGTCGACAACGTCACCGGTATTGCCTAGTTGTATCTCGCATACCGTGTTGCCGCCAGGTTCGACGAATAGCTCAGTATCGCTGAGCAGCGTGGACACTCCCATTGGCGAATTATCCCGCCCAGGCGAATCCGTGTCTGGAACGTTCGGGAACGGCCTTGGGCAGGGCGCCTTGCCCGTTCAGTATGACCGCGCATGGAGAGGAAAGTTGCCCGGAAACGCAGTCGAGCATCACGGCTATCCGCGAGTCCTCGACGGGCACTCGCACCGTGGCTGTTGGCGGTGTCATAGCGTCGTAGCAACAACGCTGGTGGCGTGTGGTGGGAGTGCGGGTGTGTCACGGATGTTGACGGTGGTGGATCGGGCGCAGATCGGGGCGGGGATCGCGGCGGGAATCGCGGCGGGGCTTGGTGATCGGCCGACTACCTCAACACCCAGCTCGCGGCATAGGAACCTCACGAACGAGCTGTCCGGAAAACGCGAGGCCCCTCACGGTCACATGCTGACGAGAGCACATCCAGGCAGTCGCAGCGAAGATCACCGCGGCAAGGCCGGTGTCGCGAGGTCGACTACCACGAGCGGAAGGTCGGCCTTTACAGTCCGTTCATGAGGAAAGTGATCGCCGCAAGCGGCCGGATCGTCCTGGCCGACCAGATCGACGCCGACGTCGCCAC
>JBOGSE010000855.1:0-3035 GCA_050694895.1 bacterium
CGCCCGGACTGAAGACGGAGGACTCCCTGAAACTGGGCCTCGGCACCGCCGCCGTTCCCCGTGGCCGCGTACGCTGCTGCGAGATCGCTGCGTGCCTGGGGGTTGCCGGGTTCCACAGACACCAGCGCCTCCAAGACTGGCACTGCCTGCTCGTTGAGCTGGCTGGTCCATCCGTCCGCCGCCAAGTCCGGGCAAGTCCGGGCGGGTGCGCGACATAGAAGTGAGGAGTGGTGGGGTTTCTTTTTTTGCCGGCATTATCCTTGCGTATATGATACGCTAGGATACGGAGGCCCACCACATGCCGCATTCCCTTGCCGAACTTGAACAGCGACGGGAGGCGATCGCTCAGCAGATCGCTCACCTGGGCGACCTTCGCCCTGGTTCCATTACCAGCACGTCTGGCCGCTGTGGCAAGCCAGACTGCCGCTGCCATCGGCCCGGCCAGCCGGGCCACGGCCCTAATCTCCGGCTCACCTATAAAGTGGAGAGGAAAACCGTCTCGGTGTCTTTGCCCACTCCCGCCGCGATCCACAAGGCCGAGCGAGAAGTGGCGGAGTTCCGCAAGTTCCAGCAACTGAGTCGAGAGTTTGTCGAAGCGAACGCCGAGATCTGCCACTTGCGGCCGACTGAGGATGAGCCGCCAACGGACCAGGAAAAAAAACGGCGGAAGCGATCCAGCAGGAAGTCGCGCGCGAAGTAACTCAGTTGCTGCGCGTTATCTTCCAGGATCGCCGCAAGACGGGGCGTGTGGACCTGGAAGCAATCGAGATGGCGATCCGCTCGGCCATGCACCAAGCCGGGGCAGCCGCCTTGACCGAACTGCTGCAATTCGCCGCCCCGGCTGCCGGCCAGCGCACGATTCCTTGCCCCTGTGGCCAGCAGGCTCATTACCGGGAGTTGCGTTCCAAGCCGATTCTGACCGCACTGGGCCCGGTGGAAGTTTCGCGTCCCTACTATCTTTGCCCACACTGCCATGTCGGCCAATTCCCCGCCGACGTCGAACTGGATATTGAGGACACGGAGTTCTCTCCCGGGGTGCGCCGCATGCAGGCGCTGGTCGGCCAGGAGGCGCCTTTCGATCACGGGCGCCAGCAGATGCAACTGCTGGCCGGCTTGGAGGTCACCACCAAAGCAGTGGAGCGTACCGCCGAGGCCATCGGAGAGGACATTGCCCGCCGCGAACAAGAAGAAATCCAACGCGCCCTGCAGTGGAATCTGCCCCTGGTGGTGGCCGAGCCGGTGCCCATCATGTATGCGCAGATGGACGGGACCGGAGTGCCCGTCGTGAAAAAGGAGACCGTGGGCCGGGTCGGCAAAACCGAAGGGCTCCCCGCCCACACGCGGGAGGCCAAGCTGGGATGTGTGTTCACGCAAACCAAATGGGATCACGAAGGCTATGCCATCCGCGATCCCGACTCGACCACCTATGTCGGGGCCATTGAACCGGCCGAACAGTTTGGTAAGCGCCTCTACGGGGAAGCCTCGAAACGCGGCTGGAACCGCGCCGAAAAGAAGGTCGTGATGGGCGACGGAGCCGAATGGATCTGGAACTTGGCTCAGGAACACTTCCCCGGTGCGATTCAGATTGTCGATCTGTATCACGCTCGCCAACATCTGTGGGACTTGGCGCGAAAATTACACCCCAACCAAGAGATCGAGCAAAGCCGCTGGATGATGATTCATCAGGACCTGCTGGATGAAGGCAAGATCGAAAACCTGGTGCAATCGCTCCGTTCGATCGCTTCTGCCGTTCCCGAGCTGGCCGAAAAGATCCGCACCGAAGCCGATTACTTTGAGAAAAATGCCGAGCGTATGCGCTACCCCGACTTCCGCCGCCAGCATCTGTTCGTCGGCTCGGGCGTCATCGAAGCGGGCTGCAAGACAGTCATCGGTTCCCGCTGCAAACAGTCGGGCATGTTCTGGACTGTGCGGGGCGCCAATGCCATCCTCGCCCTGCGCTGCTGTCAGATCAATGGCCGCTTCGAGGATTACTGGGAGGCGCGCCGGGCCTGATATCCACTTCTATGTCGCGCACCCTTTACGATGGACCCGGAAGTGATGGGCGGCAAGCCCTGCATTCGCGGTATGCGTGTGACTGTCGGAATGGTTGTTGAGGCTCTCGCTGCAGGGCGCACGCTCGACGACCTTCTCAAAGACTTTCCTTATCTTGAGGAAGCCGACTTCCGCGAAGCGCTCGGCTTCGCCGCACAGATTGCGCAGGGGCACGACGTCTCCTAATATTTTGGCTATGTTGCAGCGAAGGCCGGCGAGACGCCGGCGTTACGGGCGGGCGACTTTGCCTGCCGGGCCGGGGATGAAGCGCGCCTGGGGGCCGGCGGCGTGCAGGTCTTGCAAGGCGAATACCGAGACCGAGCCGCGCTGCAGGGCTTCGATGCCGCGCGCCGCCGCCAAAAACGCTGAGCGCGTTGTGATGCAGGGCACGCGGTGCTGCGCTGCCGCTCCGCGGATCTCGCGGTCGTCGGAATAAGAGTAGGTTCCCACCGGCGTGTAGATCACCAGCGCCACTTCCCCGCCCTTGATCATGTCCACAGGATTCGGGCGGCCTTCGCGGATCTTCAGCACCGTCTTCACGGGAATGCCGGCTTCGGCGATCGCCGCCGCCGTGCCGCGCGTCGCCAGCACCTCGAAGCCGGCCTTCGACAGCCGCTCGGCGGCTTTGACCGCTTCCGCCTTATCGGGGTCGGCCACGCTGATGAAAACTTTTCCGGAAAGCGGCAGGCGCTGGCCGGCGCTGAGCTGCGCCTTGGCGAAAGCCTCGCCGGAATCTTCGCCCACCCCCATCACCTCGCCCGTAGACTTCATCTCCGGCCCCAGGCGCATGTCCACGCCTGGAAATTTCTCGAAGGGAAACACCGGCGACTTCACATAGTAAGGCTCCGCTGTCAGCATGCCCGAGCCGAAGCCCAGGTCGCGCAGCTTGCGCCCGGCCATCAGCCGCGCGGCGATTTTTGCCAGCGGCACGCCCGTGGCCTTGCTCACGTAGGGCACGGTGCGCGACGCGCGCGGATTTACTT
>JBOGSE010000856.1:0-3552 GCA_050694895.1 bacterium
GGAGGCGGCAAGGGCCGAGGTAGCGGTGTTCCATCATGGTTTGAAGGCCCGCGCCATGAGCGTCGGGATCCCCACCCAGCTCATTTGGCAAGGAACGCTAGAAGGGACCACGCCAAGCGAGGATGAAGCGACAAGAGCCTGGAACCTCTGGACCGGGATCTACTACAAGGCTGGCGGCGTACCCTGGCGCGTGACCGGTCTCGATCCCAGCACGTGCTATGTTGGGCTTTCGTTCTATCGCGATCGAGGTGACAGCACGCTGCGAACCGCCATGGCACAGGCCTTCTCTGATCGCGCCGAGGGGATTGTTCTCCGCGGACAGCCATTTAGATGGGATAGTACGAAAAGTCCGCACCTACCGCGGGAACAGGCCAAGGCACTTCTGATCGGACTGCTGGAGGCCTACCGCCAACACGTTCAGCATGCGCCGGCTCGGGTTGTATTGCACAAATGGCAGCGGTTCGAGCCAGAAGAGCGAGCTGGTTTCGAGGATGCCGTACGCGATGCTGGGGTCGATTCCGCAGATCTAGTGGCATTTGGCGATCGTGATATCCGTTTCTTCCGATTGGGCACGGAGCCGCCTATCCGAGGTACGACGATTTACCTTGCGCCAGGAAATGCTTTGCTCTATACACGCGGATACGTGCCGTTTCTCGAAATCTATCCGGGCATGCGGGTGCCTCGGCCAATCGAGATTACGGAGCATTACGGCTCATCGGCGATCGGTGACTTGTGTCGCGAGGTTCTCGCGCTTACAAAAATGGATTGGAACAGTGCGGCATTCGCGGGAAAGGCCCCAATCACCACCGACTTCGCTGAGGATGTAGGGCACATCCTTTCGGAGCTCGGCCCTAATGAGGTGCCTCGGCCCCACTACCGGTTCTACATGTAACCTGACGTCTCCCCGGAAAAGTAGGGCAGCCCAGAACTAGAGTAAACTTGGCTTCGGCGGTCCCCCACGATACGAAAGGATGGGGCCGATGAAGCGTTCCAAGTTCACCGAGGAGCAGGTCGCCTACGCGCTCCGCCAGGCGGAGGCAGGACTCCGGTGCCGATGTCTGCCGGCAGCTCGGCGTCAGTGCGGCCACCTTCTACCAATGGCGTAAGAAGTACGCGCACCTGGGCGTGAGCGAGCTGCGCCGGATGCGCCAGCTCGAGGAGGAGAACGGCCGGTTGAAGCGGGTGGTGGCCGACCTCACCCTCGACAAGCACATGCTGACCGAGGCGCTCCGAAAAAAGGGCAGAGGCCAACGCGTCGCCGCGAGCTCGCCCGCTGGTTCCACGAGACGTTCGGGGCTAGCGTGATCCGGGCCTGCGCGTCGATCGGCTTCAGTCGCTCGGGATGGTACAAGCGGAGCACCGCGAAAGATCAGACGGCGCTCCGGCTCCGGATTCGGGACCTGGCCCATGCGCGGCCGCGGTTCGGCTATAACCGGATCTGGGTGCTGTTGCGGCGCGAAGGCTGGGTGGTGAACCGGAAGCGGGTCCGCCGTCTTTACCGGCTGGAAGGGTTGCAGGTCCGCATGCGGGTGCGGCGCCGCAAGCATATCGCGATGCACCGGGGTCCCGCGCCCGTCCCGCTGGGGCCGCAGGAGCGCTGGAGCATGGACTTTGTCCACGATCAGCTCGCCGATGGCCGGCCCTTTCGGGTGCTTACCGTGGTGGATCAGTGGA
This sequence comes from bacterium, assembly GCA_050694895.1. Lineage (GTDB taxonomy): Bacteria > Sysuimicrobiota > Sysuimicrobiia > Sysuimicrobiales > Humicultoraceae > JBQTJP01. The sequence continues at coordinate 1,675 of JBOGSE010000856.1, forward strand.
GTCGCCAGAGTCCGATCCTAGAGCCGGCTCAGGCCATCGGCGGCCGGGACGTGGCGGCCGTCCTGGATCGCGCGATCGGCAGCGGGCCCCCGCCCCGGTCCATCACGGTCGATCACGGCACGGAGTTCATGTCGCGGGCCCTCGAAGACTGGGCGTATCACCGCGGGGTGCAACTCGACTTCATCCGGCCCGGTAAGCCCGTGGAGAACGCGCACATCGAGTCGTTCAACGGGCGGCTCCGCGACGAATGCCTGAACGTCCAGCAGTTCTTCTCGCTGGCGGATGCGAAAGCGAAAATCGAAACGTGGCGAATCGACTATAATCACCGGCGACCGCACGGCTCCCTCGGGCACCTGACCCCGATCGAGTTCGCGACACAGCGTCAGGAACAACGGACCGAAGAAGTCGCTTTACTCTAACTCAGAACTGCCCACAAACGGGACCAACCGTCAGTCGTCGGGACTCCCAACCTATCCGTTGGCCCGCTTCCGGGGAGAGGCTCAGGTAAGCTCCTCTGGCTGTCAAAGTTTGGGTACATTCGTGGATCATGGTAGCTTTGGGTCGATGGCATACGATACCAGGGTATGGTGATGAACCAACAAACCGGTAAGCCCGTACCGTGGAGTTGACCCGGTTTCGTGGACACCTCACCCTTCAGGGGGAAAGGAGTCCCGATGCCGAAGCCCAAGAAGGTGTACCCTCCTGAGTTTCGCCAGCAGTTGATCGAGTTGGTCCGAGCAGGTCGGAGTCCGGAGCGTCTCGCCAAGGAGTTCGAGCCGTCGGCCCAGACCATTCGGTCCTGGGTGAAGCAGGCCGAGCGGGACGCCGGCCAGCGGACCGACGGCCTCACCAGCGTTGAGCGCGAGGAAATGGCGCGGCTCCGGCGCGAGAATCGGCAGTTGAAGCTCGAGCGGGACATCCTGTCAAAAGCCGCGGCTTGGTTCGCACGGGAGACCGGCACGATCCCCACCGGGTCTACGGGTTCGTGAGGGACCACCAGGCCGTCTTCCCGGTGGCGACCACCTGTCGCGTGCTCCGGGTCTCCCCCAGCGGCTTCTACGCCTGGCGTCAGCGCGGTCCATCAGCGCGGGCGCAGCGCGATGCAGAGCTGCTGGTGTCGATTCAGCGGTTCCATGCGCGGTCCGATGGCACCTACGGTGCCCCGCGGATCTGGAAGGATCTGCGGGAGGAAGCGGACCAGCGGGTGGGCCCGAAGCGGGTCGCACGGCTCATGCGAGCCAACGGGCTGGTGGGTGTGAGCCGCCGGCGCGGGGTGCGGACCACCCGCCGCGGCGCCGTCGAGGCCCCGGCGGCCGATCTGGTGCAGCGCCAGTTCGCCGCGACCGCGCCCAATCAGCTCTGGGTGGCCGACCTCACCTACGTCCCGACTTGGGCGGGCTTTCTGTTCCTCGCGATCGTGCTGGACGTCTTCAGCCGCCGGATCGTGGGCTGGGCCATGGCCACGCACTTGAAGACGGAGTTGGTGCTCGCCGCGTTGCAGATGGCCGTCGCGCAGCGGCGGCCGCAGGGCGTGATCCATCACTCTGACCAGGGGTGCCAGTACACCGCCCTCGCCTTCGGGCAGCGCTGCGCACTTCTTGGCGTGCGGCCGTCGCGGGGGACGGTGGGCGATGCCTACGACAACGCGATGGCCGAGAGCTTCTTCGCGACGCTCGAATGCGAACTGCTCGACCGGCACCGGTTCCAGACCCAGGCCGAGGCCCGCCTGGCGATCTTTCGTTACCTCGAGGGCTGGTACAACCCGCATCGCCGGCACTCCGCCCTCGGGCTCGTCTCACCCATGACCTACGAGAAGCTCATGTCAGAGGCTGCTTGAATCCCAAGCTGCCAACTGTCCGCGAAACCGGGGGAACTCCA
>JBOGSE010000857.1:0-1866 GCA_050694895.1 bacterium
TTGGGAGCGGTCAATGATGATGGCCAACCACGGGCGCGGCCGGCGGTGGTTTGAGGCCAAGAAGGCCTACCAGGTCTACCGCGCCGCGCAGATCGAAGTCGTCGGGTTCAACTACCGCCAGAATGAACTGCTGTCGGCCATCGGCCGGATCCAGCTGCGATACCTCGACGAGTGGAACGCCCGGCGGCGGGCCAACGCCGACCTCTACCACCGTCTCATCGAGGAATTCCCGAACGATTTGACGCTCCCGGTGACCAAGCCCTACACGACGCACAGCATGCTGCGGTTCGTGGCGCAGACCCCCCAGCGCGACGCGCTGAAGGACCACATGGAGCGACACGGGGTGCACATCATGGTCGAGTACGGCACGCCCATTCACCTGGACCACGCCTACCAGCCGTACTGCGGAGCGCCGGAGGGCACGTTCCCCGTCACCGAACGGCTCGCGCAGACGATCCTGACGTTCCCCTGTTACCAGACGCTCGGCAGCGACGACATCACCTATGGCGCGGGCGTCATCAAGAAATTCTACGAGAGAAGATGAGCGCGCCGGTCAGGTATCAGACCCTGTGGACGCCCTTTGATGGCGAGATGCGGGAGGCGATGCTCCGGCCGACGCCGGGGCCCGTGTACTACGACGGCCCCGAATGCGACGCGTTCGAGCAAGAGATGGCAGCGTACCTGGGCGTGCGCCACGCCGTGGCCACCTCATCGGGCACCGCGGCGCTGCATGTGGCGATGCGGGCGCTCGGCATCGGCCCCGGGGACGAGGTCATCGTTCCCGCCAACGGCTACCTGAGCGCGGCCGAGTGCACGATCACCGTCGGCGCCCGGCCCATCTACTGCGACGTGCAGGAGGCGACGGCCAACCTCGACGCAGAGACCGTGGAGCCGTACCTGACCCCACAGACCAAGGCGATCATCGTCATCCACACCTACGGGCACGCCGTCGACATGGACCCGCTCATGGCAATGGCCCGCGGCCGCGGCATTCACGTCATCGAGGACGCCGCGCACGCGCTCGGCGGCGAGTACAAGGGCCGCCGGCTGGGAAGCATCGGCGATGTGGGCTTCGTCAGCTTCGCGCGCAAATGCGTCACCGTGGCCGGCCAGGGCGGTATGGCCTTGACCAATCACGCGGCATGGGCGAAGCACATGACGCGGTTGCGCCGTCACGGCTGGGAACGAGGTGACCCCTACCGTAGCGAGGTCGCGCTGGTCGGACTCAACTGTGTGATGAACGAGTGCCAGGCGGCCGTGGGACGGGTCTCGTTATCGCGCCTCGACCGGCACAATGCCGTTCGGGCCGCCAACGCAGAGCGGTACACGGACGGCATCCGCGCGCGCGCCCTGCCGGTTCGGCCATTCGCGGTGATGCCCTGGGCCAGGCACGGCTGGTTGCACTACGTCATCCGGGCCCCCCGACGCGATGACCTGATCGCCTTTCTCAAGAGACGCGGCATCGAGTGTGCGATCCACTACCGGCATCCTGTCTACCGCGCGCCGGCGTATCTGACCGCGACGCGGGAGGACCCTGGGCCGCGCCCGATCACCGATCGGCTGGCGGAGGAGATCGTCACGCTTCCGTCCCATCCGGACATGCGCGAAGGCATCGACGTCGTGCTCGACGCGATGACCGCGTTCTACGCCCCCGCGTCGTAACGACCATGGTGAGCGAAAGGGACCCACCCGGGTGAACGCGCAGAGGCCGGCGGCAGACGCCGCGACCTGGCGTGACGGCACCATCGACGTGGATGGCGTGCCCGCGCATTACCTCGAGGCCGGCGAGGGTGAGACGCTCGTCCTGGTCCACGGCGCCCTGGCGTGGTGCTGCGCCGAGCTCACGTACGGCGCCGTGATTGGGCT
>JBOGSE010000858.1:0-2300 GCA_050694895.1 bacterium
CCTGGTGGCCGACGCAGGGTCGGCGACGGTCGACCCGCTCAGCCGTATTCCCACGATGCTGCTGGTCTGCGACGTCTACGATCCGATCACGCGCGGCCGCTACACACGCGACCCGCGGTATATCGCAGACAAGGCCGAAGACTATGTCAGAAAGTCCGGGATCGCGACGACCACGTACTTTGGGCCCGAGGCAGAATTCTTCGTTTTCGATGACGTCCGCTACGAGCAGACGGCCAACACCTCATTCTATTGCGTCGACAGCAACGAGGCGGCGTGGAACACCGGTCGGGACGAGAAACCAAACCTTGGATACAAGCCGCGGCACAAGGAGGGCTATTTCCCGGTTCCGCCGTCCGACAGCCTGCAGGAGTTCCGCAATGAGCTCGTCCTGAAGATGCAGGAAGCCGGCGTGGACGTCGAGGTGCATCATCACGAGGTCGCCACCGCAGGGCAGTGTGAAGTGGATATGCGTTTCAAGACCCTGACGAAAATGGCCGACCAGATGCAGATGTATAAGTACCTGATCAAGATGCTTGCGCGGGCGCACTTCAAGACCGCGACCTTCATGCCAAAGCCGCTCTTTGGCGACAACGGGTCGGGGATGCACTGCCACCAGAGTCTCTGGAAAGGCGACACGAACGTCTTCTTCGACGAGAAGGGCTACGCGTGCCTCAGCCAGATCGCGAAGTACTACATCGGCGGGCTGCTCAAGCACTCGCCGGCGCTGCTGGCGTTTTGTGCGCCGACGACGAACTCGTACCGCCGCCTGGTGCCCGGTTTTGAGGCGCCGGTCAACCTTTGCTACTCCAAGCGCAACCGCAGTGCAGCCGTACGCATTCCTGTCTACTCCAAGAATCCGAAGGCGGTCCGCATTGAGTACCGGCCGCCAGATCCGCTTGCGAACCCCTACCTGGCGTTCGCCGCGATGACGATGGCGGGGCTCGATGGGATCAAGAACAAGATCGATCCGGGCGAGCCGATGGACGTCGACCTGTACGAGCTCGAGCCGGAAGAGGCGGCCAAAGTCAAGCAGGTGCCGGGTTCACTCGATGAGGTCTTGCGGGCGCTGGAGGCCGACCACACGTTCCTGCTCGAGGGCGACGTTTTCACAAAAGACGTTATCGACACCTGGATCGACACGAAGCGGAAGAAAGAGGTCGATTACATCCGGCTGCGGCCGCATCCGTCGGAGTTCTACCTGTACTACGACGCGTAAGCGTCACCCCCAGGTACGGAGCATGGGAGGCGGGAGAGAGTCCCGCCTCCTGTGCTTTGCGGCACCTTACCGTCAGCAGGCTTCAGCGGGCCATCACGGCAAAGACGCGCCACTCGTCCGGCACACCTTTCAGCAAGTGACTGCCGCGGTCCTCGAAGCGGATGCCCGAGCCAGTGACCAGATCCTTCACCGTGGCGGTGACCAGCGTCTCTCCAGGCCCGGCGAGGGCGGCCACCCTGGCGCCGATATGCACGCCGATCCCGCTCACCCGATCCTCCATGATTTCGATTTCACTCGTATGCAGCCCGGCTCGCGTCTGGAGGCCAAGGCGCTGGACAGCGCGGTGGATCGCCAGAGCGCACCGGATCGCCCCGGCTGGAGCATCAAATCTCGCCAGGCACCCATCGCCGGCGGTCTCGATCAGATGGCCCCGGAATCGAGCGAGTTCTGATCCAATTAGCGCGTGGTAGTTCCGCAGCAGGCTCCGCCACTGGTGATCACCGAGTTCAGCGGCTCGCGCCGTTGAGCCCACCATATCGGCGAACAGCACCGTGGCCAGAATCCGATCGGGCTCGGCGTACAGCCGCTCGCCCCGGTGCAGGCGATAGGCGATCTGGTACGTCTGGCCCTCAGTGCGCAGGGTGGGCGTGTGCGCAGCTAGATAGCGGGCCGCGCCGACCAGCATATGCACGCCCTCCGGGGCCTCCGGCCTGAGGACAAACTGGGAAACGGCCGCCTCAATCGCCTGGATCGTGTGAAAGTCCCGGTCTTCGCGCAGCAGGTTGCTGCCGAATGCGGCCAGCAACCGCTCGGGCGCGCCGCCAGCGGCCAGATATCGGGCGACGAGTTCGCCGGCCTCATTCACTTGCTGCGGGCGGTCCAGCACGATGGGAAACGTGGCCAGCAACGCGTCCGTGTCGCCGGGGACGTCGTGTGGCTCGGGCAGCGGCGCGGGCGGGATGTTCAGGTAGCGGTCGAGATAGATACTCATCGCCGCATCAAACACGCCTCGCACCAACTCGACCGAGGGGATGCGCCGCAGCCCCTGGTGGACGGCGTTGGCGAACGTAAATGTGTGCAACGC
>JBOGSE010000859.1:0-2348 GCA_050694895.1 bacterium
CGCCGCAAGGGGTCGATCCGCGCTGTACGATACGACCCTTGGGCTATAATCGACGCATGGAGTTTGCGGAAGCACGCTACCCGCCGCGGCGGCATGCGCTCGACGATGTGATTGCCGAATTGCGGACGTTGCTCGGCGAGCGGCTCTCGACCTCGGCCGCTGTCCGCGAGCACCACAGCCGGGGCGAGACATATCTCCCCCCATATCCGCCCGACGCCGTCGCGTTTCCTGAAACCACCGAGGAGGTCCGCGCCATCGTCGCGGCCTGCGCGCGCCACGGCGCCGCCATCGTGCCGTTTGGCGTCGGGACGTCGCTGGAAGGTCATGTTGCGGCGCTCGAAGGCGGGGTCTGCATCGACCTGAGCCGGATGAGCCGCGTGCTGCGGGTGAGCGCCGAGGACATGGACGCGACCGTCGAGGCGGGCGTGACCCACCGGCAGCTCAACAAGCACCTGCGGGCGACGGGGTTGTTCTTCTCGGTGGACCCGGGCGCTGATGCCACCCTTGGTGGGATGGCTGCGACGCGCGCGTCGGGGACCACGGCGGTGCGCTATGGCACGATGCGCGAAAATGTCCTCGGCCTCAGCGTCGTGCTGGCCGACGGCCGGGTCATCAAGACCGGCACTAGGGCGCGCAAATCCTCGTCCGGCTATGATCTCACCCGGCTGTTTGTGGGTTCGGAAGGGACCCTCGGAGTCATCACCGAGGTCACCGTGCGGCTGCATGGGCTGCCGGAGGCGGTCTCGGCGGCGACCTGCGCCTTTGCGTCTATCGAGGGCGCGGTGAATACGGTCATCACGACTATCCAGCTGGGCATCCCTGTCGCCCGGATTGAGCTGCTCGACGACGTGCAGATGGATGCTGTGAACCGTCATTCGGGATTGACGTTGGCGGTCGCGCCGACGCTGTTTCTCGAATTCCACGGCGCGAGCGAGCGCATCGTCTCCGAGCAGGCCGAAGCCGTGAAGGAGATCGCTGCCCAGCACGGTGGACGCGACTTCCAGTGGGCCCTGCATCCCGACGAGCGGGCACGGCTGTGGAAGGCGCGGCACGATGCGTACTTCGCCGCGCTGGCCTTGCGTCCCGGCACGGTGGGGCTGACGACGGATGTGTGCGTGCCCATCTCGCGGTTAACCGAGTGCATCAGCGAGACAAAGAAGGATCTGGCGACGTCAACGCTGATCGCGCCGCTGGTCGGACACGCAGGCGACGGTAACTTTCATCTTGTCTTTCTTATCGATCCCGACAATCCGGACGAACTGGCGGAAGCCAAGCGTCTGAACGAACGCATGGTCAGACGGGCGCTGGCGATGGGCGGCACATGCACGGGCGAGCATGGCGTCGGCTACGGTAAGATGCCGTTCCTCGAAGCCGAACACGGGGAGGCGCTCGACGTCATGCGCGCGATCAAGCGGACCCTGGACCCGCGCAACCTCATGAATCCCGGCAAAATGGTAAAGGTATGAGGCACGACGAAAGGAATTCGGGGGTGTCGACGGCGTAAAGACCAGTGATGGCCCAGATTCAGACACAAAAGGGAGGATGATAATGCGCGACCTCATGGGGAAGGCGGCGGGTCTTCTTGGCCTGCTCGCACTCATCACACTTCTCTTACCGAACGCCCAGATCGCGTCCGCGGCCCCCAAGCGCAGTTTGTACGACCGCCTGGGTGGCAAGACCGCGATCAGCGCGGTCGTCGATGAGTTTGTGGCGAACGTGGCGGCCGACACCCGCATCAACAAGTTCTTCGCCAAGACGAACATCCCGCGCCTCAAGCAGCTCCTCGTCGACCAGATCTGCCAGGCCTCGGGCGGACCCTGCAAGTACGCCGGCCGCAGCATGAAGGACTCGCATAAGGGCATGGGGGTCGCCAACAAAGACTGGGACGCGCTCGTCGAGGATCTGGTCAAGGCGCTGAACAAGTTCAAGGTGCCGAAGCAAGAGCAGCAGGAGCTTCTGGGACTCCTGGGGCCCATGAAGAAGGACATCGTCGAAAAGAAGTGACGCGGCGGGTGTAGAGGCCCGAGTTACCGCAACTCAACCCGGCCTCGCGGGCCGTTGACGGTGGCGATGAGCGCGGCGCTCGGACCCTTTTTCACGGGGAGATCGATTCCGAGCCGGCGCAGAATGGGCTGAACGCGCTCTGCATCAGGATGTTCCGCACGCAGTCCGATCAGCGAAGCGCCCTGAGGCGCAGTGCGAGCCGGATGGGGCGACTGTCCCCAGTCAATGAAAAATGGCACGATGCCATCCGCCACCTCAGTTCGAGGATTTGTAGACCGCCAGGAGAGGACAACCCCGTCCGGCCGTTGCCGACTTCCGGAAGACACTTCCCCGAGTTCCACCCC
>JBOGSE010000860.1:0-3910 GCA_050694895.1 bacterium
CAGGGATCAGCCGGGAGATTGGGGCGATCGAGGGCGTGAAGTCGGTCTCGGTCTGCGTGGTGGTCCGACCCTAGGACGGCCCGCCCTTCACGCCGGGACGCGCGGCGTGATCCCGATCAAGTGCCGAAGCAGGCGGTGTGTCACTTCCAGCGCCAGACACCCGTCCTCCGCTGAGACGAGCGGTCGATCCTCGCCACGCACGCACGCGACGAAGTGGCTCAACTCCGCCCGCAGAGGTTCCTCCCCTTCCAGCACAAGCCGCCGATGCTCCCCGTTGAAGTGCCGGATGCTGATGATCTCGTGCAGAAGATCGAGATGAATCGCGCGGTCGGGGGTCGTGATATCCATGTCTACCGCTTTCACCGCCGACACCCGGCTGGCGGTGAGCGTCACGCGACAACCGCTCTCGAGCGTCAGGTGCGCCACGGCGAGATCCTCATGGCTGTTGTGCACCCGCACGCCCACGCCACCGACCTCTACGACCCGGCCCGGCACCAGTGACAGGACGATGTCGATGTCGTGAATCATGAGGTCGAGGACCACGCCGATGTCCATGACCCGGCGCGGATCATACGGGCGCACCCGCCGGGCCTGGATGTGGAGAGGCTCGGACGCGACCTCGCGCAGGCGCTGAACGGCGGGCTTGAAGCGCTCGACATGTCCGACGAGCATCACCGTGCCGCGGCGGGCGCTGAGATCGGTCAGCCGCTCCGCTTCCTCCACCGTGGCGGCCATCGGCTTCTCGAGCAGCACGTGGACGCCGGCGTCGAGGAAGTCTCGGGCCACCTGGTAATGGAGCACCGTGGGCACAACGACGCTGACGGCGTCCACTTTGCCGATCAGCGCCCGATGCTCGGTATGGCCGGTTGTCCCGTGACGCAGGGCGGCCGCCCTGGCCTCGCGCGGGTCACGATCCACGACGCCGACCAGATCGACGCCCGGAAGTGACGAAAACACGCGCGCGTGATGCCTGCCCCATTGACCGAGCCCGATGACGCCGACGCGCAGCGGCTGCTGACTCATCGCTCCATCCCGGGCGCCGAGCGCACGGCGGCGATGATCGTGCCGAGGTCGTCGGCGGTGAGCGCCGGATGCACCGGGAGTGAGAGCACCTGGCGCGTCAGCGCCTCGGCGTTGGGATAGCTGCCGGCAAAGCCCAGCCGGGCGTATGCCGGTGTGTGAGGCACGAGCGTCGGGTAGTACACGCGGCAGCCGACGCCGGCGGCGGCGAGATGCCTGGCCAGCCCATCGCGATTTCGTGGCACCTGCACCGTGTATTGATGATAGACGTGGCGGTACCCCGGAGGCTCGACGGGCACGTGCAGCCACGGCAGGGCCCGGAGCCCCTGGGTGAGCCGGCGGGCATGCTCGCGCCGGCGTTCATTGCGGGCCTCGAGATGCTGAAGCTGGACCAGGCCCAGAGCGCCGCCGATCTCGGTCAACCGGTAGTTGAATCCCACAACCTCGTGCGCGTACTCTTCCTCCCCGCGCGGATCGATCAGGAGCCGCGCGTGCCTGGCGACGCGGGGGTCGGCGGTCACGACCATGCCGCCTTCACCGGTCGTCATGTTCTTGGTCGGGTAAAAACTAAAGATCCCGGCGTCCCCGAATGTCCCAACACGCCGCCCATCGATGGAGGCGCCGTGCGCCTGGGCGCAGTCCTCGATGAGGAACGCGCCGTGCCGGTCGGCCAGGGCGCGAAAGGCCGGGGTATTCGCGGGCAGACCATACAGGTGCACGATCAGAATGGCCCGCGCGCCTCTGGACACGAGCGCGGCTTCGACCGCGGCTGGATCGAGGTTGCCGGTGGTCGGGTCGACGTCGACGAACACCGGCTGCGCGCCGGCATGAATGATCGCGTTGCTCGTCGCGGCAAACGAAAGTGGAGTGGTGATGACGCGGTCGCCCGCCCCGACGCCCAGCGCCAGCAGTGCGACCTGAAGGGCTGCGCTCCCCGACGATGTCGCGACCGCGTGCGGGATCCCGAGGTAACCGGCAAAGGCCTCTTCAAACGCCTTTACCCGGCGCCCCGCCACCAGCGCGCCTGAGGTCAGGACCTCTAGGACCTGCCGCTGCTCTTCCTCACCGATCTGCGGCCGGGCGATGGGAATGGCTGTTACCGTGCGCGGGGTCATCCACCTCTCCCCGGAGCGGCCGGAGGGCCGTGGCTCATCCATATAATCTCCGTCGGGGGATGTCGATTTTCTCGCCCGGCTGCGGCCGCCGGGTAAGGACGGGGCACCACGCTCCGGCGCGTGGATAGCCTACTGTACGACGACGCGTCTGCCGGTCGAGATCAGGTAAATGAGGAAAATGAGGAGCAGGATGACGATCAATTCTCCCTGCCCCCGTTCATCCTTCACGATCTTGCCAACGGCCAGGCGCAACCAGGTGTGCAGCCAGATCAGCATCGTTCACCTCCGGAGTTAGGTCGATACGGGTTCGAGTTGCCCTTTGAGTGCCGCCAGCATGCTCTCACAGTTCTTGCGCATGAGGACTTTCACCAGCGTGCTCAACAGCGGACCGGCCAGGGGAATGTCCAGTTCGTAGTCGACGGCCAGCCGGGTGTGCGTGCCGTCGGGCGCGGCGTCGAACGTCCAGGTGCCCTGGTAACGGCTGAAATCGCCCGATCGCTGCCTGAACGTACACCTGTGCCGGACATCGTCCCATTCGTCCTCTTCGATCCAGCGGATCTTCCGGCCCTGCACCACGCCGACCCACTGCGTGACGGTCCCGCCGGGCAGGCGTTCGAGGACCGTGACGCTTTCGAGATCAGGCATGAATTGGGGGAACCGTTCGACGTCCTTGGCCAGCGCGTAGACACGATCGAGGGGGGCGCGGATCACCGTCGACGCTTCAACGCTGGCCACGCGGGGCCTCCCCGTCGGTCTCGTCCCGTTCGACTATACCGAGACCGTCTGCGGCTGTCAACGAAACGGCCGGCACCACGCCGGCGCCGGCGGCGGAGGCCACGCGCCGTGCCGCCACGAGGAAGCCCGTGTGCGCGACCATTCGGTGCGCGGGACGCACGCTCTGCCCTTCGATGTGCCAGGACCGCTGCAGGGTCTCGAGGGTCTCGATGAGCGCAAACGCGCGGCTCGCCCGTAGACTCTCGACCGTCTGCGCAACCTGCACGGTCGTCGGAAGATACGCCAGCAGCACACCGCCCGGGCGCATCGCGGCGATCGCGGCGGGCACCACGCGCCAGGGCTCGGGAAGATCCAGGACGACCCGGTCGGCCGGCCCATCAGGAATTCCCGTCGCGATGTCATGCAGGCGCAGGGTGAGCGTGGGCGTCTCGCCCAGATACCGCGCGATGTTCCGCGCCGCGCCTCGCAGGAACTCGTCGCGCACCTCGTATGAGTACACGCGCCCTTGCGGACCTACGGCGCGCACCAGCGCCATCGTCAGCGCTCCGGAGCCCGTTCCGGCCTCGACGACCGTAGCCCCGGGATAGATATCGGCGAGCAGCAGAATCGTGGCCAGGTCCTTGGGGTAGATGACCTGCGCGCCGCGCGGCATCGCCAAAACATAGTCGGCCAGCGTCGGGCGCAGGACCAGCAGTGGCTCGCCCCGCGAGGTCTCGACCGTGCTGCCCTCGGAGAGACCGATCAGATGGTCGTGGGATATCCGGCCGCCACGCAGGTCGTACGATGCCCCCGCTGTCAGCCAGATCAAGTAGGACCGCTGTTTGCGGTCGATGAGGAGAACGGGGTCACCGGCGGCAAACGGCCCGGCACGCATCACCAGGCCGCGCCCGCCGGACGTGCGATGTGGACGGTCAGGGTGCTCACGCCGCGAGTCCGCGCGGACGAACGTTCTCCCGCACCCACCGGACGATCTCCTCCAGCGAGGCGCCGGGCGTAAAGATCTTGGTGATCCCCGCCGCGTGCAGTCCCGGGATGTCTTC
>JBOGSE010000861.1:0-1873 GCA_050694895.1 bacterium
GACGACGGCGAGCATCCCGGCAATCTGCCTCATTGTTCACCTCGGATGAGTTCGTCTTACCCGGTAACTGCCCATGTCGGCTGACCCCAAGACCACGAGGAGGAGTCCTATAGTGGTGGAGCGAAACGAAGGCGCGTCGCACCAGTCCTGCCCAAACGTTGCGCTCCGCAAAGGGGTGAGGTATGAACAAGGAGCAACTCGTGGAAAGAGTGGCCGACAAGACGGGCGCCACGAAGAAGGATGCAATGGACGTGCTCAACAGCGCGCTCGATCTGGTCACCGCCACACTGAAAAAGGGCGACAAAGTGACGCTCGTCGGCTTCGGGACCTTCCTTGTGCGCAAGCGCAAGGCGCGCGAGGGACGCACTCCGCAGACCGGGGCGAAGATCAAGATTCCCGCGAAGCGGGTGCCCGCATTTAGCGCGGGGAAGGAACTCAAGTCAGCGGTCAGATAGTCAACGTGACCTCTGGTGGCCCGAGGCAGGTCGCCTCTGGCGGCCTGTCTTGGTTTTTGTGTACCAGCGGAGCGTCGGGGAGGTTGTAGTCTGCGTGTGGGTCGATCTTCTCGCCGATGAGATTCTCAAGACGCGTCCCGAGGCCCGTCACGTCGTCAACGACGCGAAGAGCCCGTCGGGGCGCATTCACCTGGGATCGCTGCGCGGCGTCATCCTGCATGACTGCGTGCGTAAGGCGCTGCGCGACCGCGGCGTCCCCGTCGAGTTTCTCTACGGCTACGATGACTACGACCCGTTTGACGCCGTACCGGTCGGGCACGAAGATCTGGCGCCCCATCTCGGCCGGCCGCTGTGCGAGGTGCCGTCGCCCGACCCAGCCGCCGCCCCGAACTTCGCGCGCTTCTATGCGGACGAGTTCACGCGCGTCTTCACACGCCTCGGAGCGACCCCGAAGATCTACTGGGGAAGCGAGATGTACCGGTCCGGGGCATTTGACGGCGCGATCGGGATCGCGCTGGACCGGGGAGCGGAGATCATGGAGCTCGATCGGGCGATCAGCGGCAGCCGCAAGGCCGAGCGGCACCCGGTTCAGGTCATCTGCGAGTCGTGCGGCAAGATCGTGACGACGGTCGTTACCGGCTGGGATGGCGAGAACGTCGCCTATGGATGCCGGCCCGACAAGGTCCCCTGGGCGCAGGGGTGCGGTCACACCGGGCGGCGCTCGCCATTTGGCGGCGCAAGCAAGTTGTCCTACAGCACCGAGTGGGCCGCGAAGTGGCGCATCCTCGGCGTGACCGTCGAGGGTGCCGGCAAGGATCATATGACCCGGGGCGGCAGCTGGGATCGCGCCGCGGCCATCGCCGAGGGTATCTATGGCTATCCGCGGCCGTTTGCGATCCCGTATGAGTTCTTCCTCGTCGGCGGCCGGAGGATGACGAGCAGCAAGGGCATCGGCACACCTGCGGCAGAGTTCGCCGAGCTGATGCGCCCTGAGCTTGCCCGGTTTGCCATCGTCCGCCCGCACTACCGCCAGGCGGTAAACTTCGACCCGGGCGGGGAAACGATTCCCGCGCTCTACGATGAATTTGACCGGGCGGCCGCGGCGTTTGCGGGACGCGAGAGCGATCCTGATCTGGCTCGAACCTTCTACTATTCGAATCCGGCCCCCCACGCCGAGCAGGTCTTCCGGCCGCGGTTCACCCACCTCGCGCACCTCAGTCAGATTCCCTCGGCCGACGTCGCGGCTGAGGTCGCCCGTGAGAAAGGCGCGCCCCTGACCGACGCCGACCGCGCGGAGCTCGCCCTCCGGCTCGCCGATGCGCGGAAGTGGCTGGAGGCGTACGCGCCTCCCGCGCACCGGTTCGAGGTGCAGGTTACGCTTCCGGACGCCGTGTCCGACCTCTCGGAGGCTCAACGAC
>JBOGSE010000862.1:0-2509 GCA_050694895.1 bacterium
ACCTCTCCGAGCCCGTCACGCAGGCCACGCTGCGCATCACCGGCACGTTCTGGTCGCTGGACGCCGGCCTGGCCAACCGGCGCCACTTCCCGGCGATCCACTGGCTGCGGAGCTACAGCCTCTACCACCCGCTGTTCAAGGATTGGTACCGGGAGAACATGCCGGAGGACTTCGAGACGCTGCGTGATCGGGCCTCGGCCTTGCTCCAGCGCGAATCGGAGCTGCAGGAGATCGTGCAGCTCGTCGGGCCGGACGCCCTGCAGGACGACCAGCGCCTGATCATCGAGGTTGGCAAGATGTTGCGGGAGGACTTTCTTCAGCAGTCCTCGTTCTCAGAGATCGATGCGCACTGCCCGCTGGAGAAGGCGTACGGTATGCTCCGGGCCATCCTCTTCTTCTACGACGAAGCCAGCGCGGCGTTGAAGCGCGGCATGCTGATGGATGAGATCCTGAACCTCAAGCAGATCGACGAGATCGCGCGCATGAAGGAAGTCACCAAGGACGAGTTCCCGGCGTACATCAAGGGCTGGCTCGAACGGCTGCCCGAGGCGTTCGGGGCCAAAGCCGCGGCAGGAGGGACCTAGGCCATGGAGCTGGCCACAAAACAATACCAGTCGATCTCGTACATCTCTGGCCCGCTGCTCTTCGTCGAGGGGGCCCGCGACCTGGCCTACGGCGCGATCGTCAACATCCACGTGGCCGACGGCTCGGTGCGCGGCGGCCAGGTTATTGAAGTCTCCGAAAAGAACGCCGTCATCCAAGTCTTCGAGGAGACCTCGGGGCTGGACCTGGCGCGTACCTCAATCAGCCTGCGCGAGGACATCGCACGCATCTCATGTTCGCGCGAGATGATTGGCCGGAGGTTCAATGGGCTGGGCGATCCTATTGACGGCCTGCCCCCGATCATCCCGGAGAAGCGCGTGCCGATCATTGGATCGCCGATCAACCCGGTCGCCCGGGAGCGGCCGCAGGAGTTCATCCAGACCGGCATCTCCTCGATCGACGGGTTGAACACGCTGGTCCGCGGACAGAAGCTGCCCATCTTCTCCGGCGCCGGATTACCGCACAACGAGATCGCCGCGCAGATCGCCCGCCAGGCCAAAGTCCTGGGACAGGCCGAAGAGTTCTCCGTGGTCTTTGGCGCGATGGGCATCACGCAGCGCGAGGCCGCCTTCTTCATCGAGCAGTTCGAGGCGACCGGCGCGCTGGCCCGCAGCGTCGTCTTCCTCAACCTGGCCGACGACCCCGCGATCGAGCGGCTGATGACGCCGCGGGTGGCGCTGACCACGGCGGAGTACCTGGCGTTCGAGCTCGACATGCAGGTGCTCGTCATCCTCAGTGACATGACATCGTACTGTGAGGCGCTTCGCGAAATCGGCGCAGCGCGCGAAGAGATCCCCGGCCGGCGCGGCTACCCGGGCTACATGTACACCGACCTGGCGACCATCTATGAGCGGGCAGGCCGCGTCTTGGGGCGCAAGGGCTCGATCACCCAGCTCCCGATCCTGACGATGCCCGACGACGATATCACGCATCCCATCGCGGACCTGACCGGCTATATCACCGAGGGCCAGATCGTGCTGAGCCGCGCCCTCCACCGTATCGGCATCTATCCACCGATCAATCCACTGCCGAGCCTCTCGCGTATGATGAACGATGGTATCGGGCCCAACCGCACCCGTGCCGATCACGCCAACGTGAAGGACCAGCTCTTCGCCTCGTATGCCAACGGAGTCGACCTCCGGCGGCTGGTGGCGATCATCGGCGAGGAGGCCCTGACAGACCGCGATCGCCTTTACTTAAAGTTTGCGGAAGAGTTCGAGAAGCAGTTCCTGGGCCAGGGCATGACCGACCGGACCATCGAGGAGACGCTCACGCTCGGCTGGAAGCTGCTCTCAGCTTTTCCGAAGGGCGAACTCAAGCGCATTAAGCAGGACCACGTGAACATGTACTACGGCGAGCAGATGGAGAAACTCTGGGAGGACCGCTCCACCCGTATCTAGGTCGGGGGCGCGCGTCTCTGGGAGTCGGCTAGATGGCCGAGGTCATCAACGCGACCCGGATGAACCTGCTGCAGCGGCGCGCCCAGCGGGGCGTCGCGGAGCAGGGCGTTGACCTCCTCAAGCGCAAACGTGACGCGCTCGTCGCCGACTTCTTCAAGATTGTGCGCGAGGCGCTGGCCGCGCGGGAGCAGCTGGCGGCGGCCTGCCGCGAGGCCTATGTCATGCTGATGCTCGCCAAGGCCATCGAGGGCAGGGAAGCGCTTGAGGCCGCGGCGCTGCCCGCGGCGCGCGACCTCACGGTCGCCATCGACATCCGCAACGTGTGGGGGACGAAGATTCCCGAGGTCGCGGTCACCGATGTCCGCAGGCCGCTTCTGGAACGGGGCCAGTACCCGGTGGCGACCAGCGCGCGCGCGATAGAGAGCACCGCGCACTTCGAGGAAGTGCTCGCGGCGATTCTCGCCGTCGCCGCCACGGAGATCAAGCTCCGCAAGATTGGCGAAGAG
>JBOGSE010000863.1:0-5528 GCA_050694895.1 bacterium
ACCACCGTCGCGCCAGCCGCACGCAGCGATTCAACGTCAAATGGCCCCGTCGCCACGGCCAGACTGTGCACCCGGTTGGCCTGCGCCGAGGCGATGTCGTAGGGCGTGTCGCCGACGACGACCACGCGGTCAAATCGCACACCGCGATGCGCCTCAGCCCGGGCGATCCCAACTGTAATAATGGCGTTGCGATCGATGCTGTCGTCTCCAAACCCGCCCGTCGCAAAGTAGCCGTCGAGCCCATGCGCCGCGAGCTTCGCGTACGCACTGGATTTCAGGTTGCCGGTGCCCAGGGCCACGGTCATGACGGGCTCTCGAATCAAGGTCTCCAGGAGCGGCCGGACGCCCGGACAGGGCTCACCCGGCTCGAGCCGTACGGCTGCCTCAATATGGTGGAGAAAACTGGCGCGGAGCGCGTCCCAATCGACGCGATCGGCCGGCAGGCGATGCTGCTCGAAGATTTCCTGCATGATACGATAGTCGGTCTTTCCGGCCGAGTTCAGCGTGCTCAGGTCTACGGTGACGCCAAGGCAGCTCTGGATGGCCCGGGCGAACGCGGTCCGCGCCGACCGGGCGCCCTTGATCAGGGTGCCGTCGATATCGAAGAGGAGCAAGGTCTGGAGCACGGGGTCATCGTAGCATGAGGATGAAGGTGGCAGTGTCGCCGCCGCAGCGCTAGGGTGGAATCGTGGCAACGAAGACAGAGGAGCTCACTATCCTGAATTCGATCGCCGAGGCGCTGAACAGCGCACCCGACGTCCAGCGCGCGCTCGAGCGCACGCTGGCCCTCGTCACCGACCTCCTGGGCCTGCACACGGGATGGATCTGGCTGCTCGATCCCGAGACCAACAAGTTCTACAGCGCTGCCGCGCAGAATCTGCCGCCATATCTCCGCGAGCCCGTGCGGATGACCGGACGCTCGTGCTGGTGCATCGAGGACTTCACCAAAGGCAAACTCACCCCAAAGAACATCGACGTCATTGAATGCAGCCGTCTGCAGCCGGCGGTGAAAGCCAAGGCCGTCAACATGACTCGCGGGCTGCGCTATCATGCGAGCATCCCGCTGTACTTTCAAGAGAAGCCGCTGGGGATCCTGAATGTCACGGGACCGTCGTGGCGCAGGCTGACGAAAGACGAGCTCCGCCTGCTGTCGACCATCGCCTATCAGGTCGGCATCGCGATCGAGCGCGCACGTCTGGCCGAAGAAAGCGCGCGTCTGGCCCGCGTCGAGGAGCGCGCGCGGATCGCTCGGGAGATTCACGACACACTCGCCCAGGGGCTGACCGCCATCGCCCTGCATCTTGAAGGGGCGATCCACCACGTCGGCAAGAATCCCGACCGCGTACGCCAGCGCCTCGAGCGCGCCCTCGCCATGGCCCGTTCGAGTCTAGAAGAGGCCCGCGAATCGGTTGTTAACCTGCGGGCCGCGCCGCTTGCAGGGAAGCCGCTCGCGGAAGCGCTCGGCGCGCTGGCCCGCGCGTTTACGTCAGAGACAGGCGTGCGCGTCTACGTGGAGGCGCCCGAGGCGCTCACGCTGCCGCTTCGGACGGAAGCCGAGCTGTTCCGGATCGTCCAGGAGGCCCTGGCGAACGTGCGCAAACACGCCAAAGCGACCGAGGTGAGGATCACCCTGGCAGGCGGCGCGCGCAGTAGGGGTGCTGCAGGAAAACGCGCGCGCACTCGACGCGGCGACGCGATCCGGCTGGTGATTCGCGACGACGGCGTCGGCTTCGACCCCGCGGCGATTTCGGCCGCGGCGATCCCGGACTCGGGGCAGGGTGTCCTCGGCATGCGCGAACGCGCGCGCCTTCTCGGCGGACGTTTGCGTGTCGAAAGCCGGCCGGGACACGGCACCAGGATCACCGCTGCGATTCCGCTTCCAGAGGATGACAGGTGATCCGGATTCTCATCGTGGACGACCACCCCATCGTCCGCGAGGGGCTGGTCGCGGTGCTGGAGGATCAGGGAGACTTCCAGGTCGCCGGAACGGCCGGCTCGGCCACGGAGGCGCTCGAGCTGGTGGACGGGTTGCTCCCGGACGTCATCCTGCTGGATCTGGAGCTCCCTGGAATGGACGGTCTCGAGGCCATGCCGCGCCTGATCGCCGCGGCACCGGCTGCGCGGATCATCGTGTTCACAGCGTACGACACCGATGAGCGAGTGCTCGGGGCGATCAAGGCAGGGGCCAAAGGCTATCTCCTGAAGGGTGCGGCCGCGGAGGAGATCGCAGGCGCGATACGCGCCGTGCACAGCGGCGGCTCGCACCTCAGCCCGCGCGTCGCCGCGAAGGTCGTGGCGGCGGTCAACGCGCCCCGGCACACGGTGCTCACCGCCCGGGAACGCGAAGTCTTGCGGCTGGTCGCCGACGGCAGGTCCACAAAACAGATCGCACGATCGCTCTCGATCACCGAGCGCACGGTGAAGTTTCACATCGCGTCGCTCATGAACAAACTCGGCGCTGACAATCGCGCGCAGGCGGTCGCCGTGGCCACGCGCCGCGGCCTTCTTTAGGCGCCAGCGTCGGCGGTCAGCTGTCGTCTCTTGACGACGCGCGACAAGAACAGGAGGAGATCGCGACCTACCGACGCCGCAAGATGGACAGGCCGCGGGAGGCACGTGTCACCGTCCCTAGCGCGCTAGTTACTTCTTGCGGATGACGCGCGCCCAGTTTACGATCCGCTCGGCCTGTTTGACGGCAATCTCCGCCTCTTCTCGACGGGAGAGGCGGGCCTCGTACTCAACGGTGTTCTTTCGGTCGAGTAATGCCGCTAACTGATTTGAGACCTTCTTCGCCTCGTCGTCATTCGAAAAGAGCTGCTGGATGAGCCTAACCTGATCCATGTGGGTTTGACTGATCGACCGCACACCGGCACGCGCAACGCACACCGCATCGCTTGCGGAGATCGCGGCGTGAACAGAGAGCAGCGCCGCGGTATCCCACCGCTCACCGGCCAGGGCTTCAATGGCAGATGCCAGATGGCTCTCGGCTTTCCGAAGGTAGTTTCCTGCCTGCGCAGGCGATATCTCGCGCGTCGGAACCGTAGTTGGTCGCGGTCGCCTCGTCTCACCCACCGCTGGCGATCTCTGCGAGGCTCCGGCCGGCGAGCACCCGACCCTCCCGCATGATAGTTCGCATTAACCGGTCTCCAGCCCTGAGGCGCTGCCGGACGTCCTTCTTGGTCAGGCTCAAGATGGAGATGAATCGGCCAAACCGCTCCCCGAGGCGAACTCGCACGTCCTCACTGCGGCGTTCGACTTCTTGACGCTGCCGCGGCCCGGGTGTTACAACCAGCAGGTCCACATCGCTGCGCTCCGTCGCTTCGCTTCGGGCCCAACTGCCATACACTACGACTGCATCGGCCAACGGTTGAAGAGCCGCATGTAGTTCCTCGCCCAGGCGGAGTAGCCAGTCCTCTTCTTTTCGGAACGCAGGAGCAATAACATCGGTGACGAGATAGCTGCGATCGTTGAGAGTGTGGAGATAGGCCCGTCCCGCGCGTCGCCGCTGTACTACGCCAAGCCTGGCCAACGTCCCAAGGGCTTCTAAGGCTCTGCTGGGATGAACATCTGCCGCCATCGCTAGCTGGCGGCCGGTCACGGGCTCCGGGTGGGTCACTAAGTGGCGCAGCAGCCTGACTGCCGGCTTAGAGGCGAGGATATCTAAGGGACGGGATGATGTCGTACGCTTTTCGCGTCCATATGTTCGCATTTCGTGTATATTCTACTTCGGCTTCAGACCTCGGTCAAGAACCCCGAGATGGTCTATGCACGGTGTCCAGTTGATCCTGTCCGGTCGAACAGGTGATCTCATGTCAAAAGTGGCAGGTTCAGGACTCTGCCGTCGCCGGGTGGCCAGCCGCTGACCCCGTGCCATCATGAGGTTGGCACGGGAAGTTAGAGCTAAGGCTTGCCGTGGGAGGTTTCCGATGAAATTGCAGGGGCGTGTGGCTGTAATCACCGGCGCATCGCGCGGACTGGGGCGCGAGATCGCCCGGCTCTTTGCTGTCAAGGGGGCCAAGCTGGTGCTTGTCGCCCGCGGCGAGGGCGCTCTCCGCGAGGCCGCGGAGGAGTTGTCTGCCAAAACCGACGTGCTTGCCATCGCTGCCGACGTCAGCGAGAACGCCGAGGGGATCGTCGCGGCGGCTCTCGAGCGCTTCGGCCGCGTCGATATCCTGATTAACAACGCGTCTGAGCTGGGACCGAGCCCTATGCCGCCGCTAGAGACTTATCCCTGGGATGCGCTCCTGCGCGTGCTTCGGATCAACGCGGTCGCGCCGCTGCACCTCATTCAGCTCGTCTTGCCGCAAATGAAGGGGCGTGGGGAGGGGGTTATCGTCAATGTCACCTCGGACGCCGGCGTGCAGGCCTACCCCGGATGGGGTGGCTATGGCGTCAGCAAGGCGGCCCTGGAGCACCTCTCGCGCGTGCTGGCGGCTGAGCTCGAAGGCAGCGGCATCCGCGTGTACATCGTGGATCCCGGCGACATGAACACGCAGATGCACAGAGACGCCGAGCCTGGCGTTGACCTTTCGCACCTGCCCGGGCCGGAAGTGGTCGCGCCCGCATTCGTCCGCCTCGTGGTAGAGGAGGGCGCGGCCTTCGGGCGCTTCGAGGCGCAAAAAATGCTGCCCGCGGCTCCCACTGAGGCGGTCGCGCGGTGAACCCCGTCGCCGTGGCCGACGAGCGCGTGGCAACCAGCGGACGCGTGCTGGATTTTGTCCTGCCGCCCGAACTGGAGGCGCACGAACCTCCAGAGGCACGCGGCCTGGCCCGCGATCAGGTTCGCCTGCTTGTCAGTTTCCGTGATAGTGATCGGATCGTCCACGCGCGTTTTACGGACCTTCCGGGCTTCTTGCGGCCGGCCGATCTGCTGGTCGTGAACGACTCGGCAACACTGCCCGCCGCTCTCAAGGCGCACCGGCCCGACGGCGCCGCAATCGCGCTTCATCTGTCCACCCGGCTGACCGATGGACTCTGGATTGTGGAGCCTCGGCGCGCCAACGCGGCCCCCGGCGAGCTGGTTCCCCCGCAAGTCGCAGAGGGCGAGCGCCTCGCGCTTCCGGGCAGAGGCGGCGCTACGCTGCTCGTGCCGTATGCGGACTCGCACCGCCTGTGGGTCGCGCGTCTCGATCTGCCCCAACCGGTCTTCGACTATCTCCATCGGTTGGGACGGCCGATCACGTACCCCTACATCCACGGCGAATGGCCGATCGAGATGTACCAGACCGTGTTCGCGCGCGTGCCCGGATCGGCCGAGATGCCGTCGGCGGCGCGGCCCTTCACGCCTCAAGTGATCGCAGAGCTCGCGCGGGCCGGCATTGGCCTGGCAAAGATCACGCTGCACACCGGTGTCGCGAGCCTCGAGCGGGAAGAGCCGCTCTATGAAGAGTTCTACACCGTGCCGCAGAAGACCGCAGAGGCGATCCGTGCCGCGCGTGCCGCCGGGGGCCGCATCATCGCGGTCGGCACCACGGTCGTACGCGCGCTCGAGAGTGCGGTAGACGAAGATGCCCGCGTCGTCGCTTCCC